>NZ_JBDJKU010000054.1:0-28198 GCF_039673015.1 Stenotrophomonas sp. TWI1409 | reverse complement strand
GTCCCCCACCCACGCGCCCAACCCACCTCCCACTCTAAAATTTATAACATGTAAATTTTCACGCTTTTGTTCCCGACTTTTGGTGGGCACGCCTTGTCCCACGCGGGTAGGTGCCAACCTTGGTTGGCACGCTTTGAATGGGATCATTTGACGCGGTAGGTGCCGACCGGTGGTCGGCACACCTCTACCCATCCTGCAACACCACCTGCGCGGCATTGTGCCCGGGCGCACCAGTGACGCCACCGCCGGGATGGGTGCCCGAACCGCACAGGTACAGGCCGGGCAGGGCACCGCGATAGCCGGCTTGGCCGACCATCGGCCGTGCCGAGAACAACTGGTTGGCACTGAGCGCACCGTGGAAAATGTCGCCGCCGACCAGGCCGAAGGTGCGTTCCAGATCCAGCGGCGACAGCACCTGCCGACCGAGCACGCTGCCGGCAAAGCCGGGCGCATACCGTTCGACGGTGGCAATCATCAGGTCCGCCACAGTCTCGCGGTGAT
The DNA here is from genome assembly GCF_039673015.1 of Stenotrophomonas sp. TWI1409. Classification (NCBI taxonomy): domain Bacteria; kingdom Pseudomonadati; phylum Pseudomonadota; class Gammaproteobacteria; order Lysobacterales; family Lysobacteraceae; genus Stenotrophomonas; species Stenotrophomonas sp. TWI1409. The sequence goes on along the minus strand of NZ_JBDJKU010000054.1, from coordinate 27,697 downwards.
CATCCCAGTTACGCCCGTCGGGCAGTACCGGCGCCACGTGCTGGCAGAACAGGCTGGCCACATGCTGCCCGCGCGGCGCCAGTGAATCATCCAGCGTGCTCGGAATCAGCATCTCTACGATCGGTTCGCGCGACCAGCCTTCGCGGCGCGCATCCAGCCAGGCGCGGTCCATGTAGTCCAGGCTGGGGGCCATGATGATGCCGGCGCTGAGGTGATCGCCGGGGCCGGGCAGGGCACGGAAGTCCGGCAACCGCGACAGCGCCACGTTCATCCGGAAGGTGCCGGAACCGCAGCGCCAGTTCGTCATGCGTTCGCGTGTGGCAGCGGGTACCTGCGTCGGCTCCAGCAGCTGTTCGTACAGCAGCTTCGGATTGACGTTGGCCACCACCGCGCGTGCGCGCAGGGTTTCGCCGTTGGCCAGTTCCACCCCCACGACGCGGCCTTGTTCGGTCAGTACCTGTTGCACACCGGCATCCACGCGCAGTTCGGCCCCGGCCTCGCGCGCCGCGCTGGCGATGGCCTGGCTGATCGCGCCCATGCCGCCGATCGCGTGGCCCCACGCACCCTTTACGCCATTGCACTGGCCGAATACGTGGTGCAGCAGTACGTAGGCACTGCCCGCTGTATACGGGCTTGCGTAGTTGCCGACGATGCCATCAAAGCCGAACAGCGCCTTGATCGGCTCGCTCTTGAACCAACGGTCCAGGTACTCCGCCGCCGACAGCGTGAACAGGTCCAGCAGTTCCTGCCGCAGTGGCGCATCCAGCGCCGCCAGTTCGCGGCCGAGTTTCCCCATCTGCCATAGTGCGGGCAGCGCACGCCAACCGCCTGCTACACCCAGGTCGGGCGGCGCGCGCAGGGCCCATGCGCGCAGTACGTCGGCGAAGATTTCAAGGCGTGCCTCGTACGCGGGCAAGCGCTGCGCATCCCGCTCGGAGAACTTCGCCACTTCGGCCTGAGTGCGGCCAGGTGCCGACAACAGATAGCGGTCGTCGGGCAATGGCAGGAAGTTGTTGGCCGGGCGCGCGACGATGCGCAGCCCATGCGCATGCAGCTGCAGGTCGTCGATCACCTTCGGCTGCAGTAGCGAGACCGTGTACGAGGCGACTGAATTGCGGAAGCCGGGATGGAATTCCTCGGTGACCGCAGCGCCGCCAAGAACGCCGCGACGTTCCAGCACCAGCACCTTCTTTCCGGCACGCGCCAGATAGGCCGCGCAGACCAGGCCGTTGTGGCCACCACCAACGATGATCGCATCCCAGGTCATCTGCACCTCGGAAAAAGGGGACGGAGGGGATTAAGTCGCAATTCGCATGGGGGCACCGGCAATGGGGAAAAAACGACTTAATCCCCTCCGTCCCCTTTTTTGATCGCTGCTTCGATGGTGGCGATGTCGATCTTCTTCATCGGCATCATCGCGTTGAAGGCGCGCTTGGCCAATGCCTTGTCCTTGCTGGTCACCGCTTCGATCAGCATGCGCGGGCTGATCTGCCAGGAGATGCCCCAGCGGTCCTTGCACCAGCCGCATTGGCTCTCCTGGCCACCGTTGCCGACGATCGCATTCCACAGGCGGTCGGTCTCGGCCTGGTCCTCGGTCTGGATCTGGAACGAGAACGCTTCGCTGTGCTTGAACGCGGTGCCGCCGTTGAGGCCGACGCAGGGGATGCCGCAGACCGTGAATTCGACGGTCAGTACGTTGCCTTCCTTGCCGTCCGGATAGTCACCGGGGGCGTGATGCACGGCGGTCACCGCGCTGTCGGGCAGGATACTGGCGTAGAAGGTGGCGGCCTCGAGCGCGCCGTTGTCATACCAGACACAGATCGTGTTCTTGTGTGCCATGTCGGGGCTCCACGTTGGACGAAGCCGCAGCGATAGCATGCGCGGTGTTAATCCGGGATCGTGCTGCACCTGCAAAAAAGGAGGGCGCCCGAAGGCGCCCTCTGCGTTACCCGTGTGGCAGCTGGATCAGCGCCAGACCTTGATCTGCTCGGCTTCACTGCGCTGCATCGGCTGGCCGGCCTTGCAGCTGAAGGTGGCGCCGAAGGCCGGCAGGTTGGCCAGCGTGCCGTTGCTGCGCCACAGGCCTGGTGCACGGATGTCGGCGGTCAGGCGGCGTACGGCCTCGTTCGGCGCCAGCTGCTGCGCCCACAGCGCAGACCAGGCGCGGAAGAAGCCCTGCTGCTGGGCCTGCTTGGCCTTCGGCTCCTGTGCGACATACGCCGCCCAGGCCAGTTCCAGACCGGCGATGTCGGCCAGGTTCTCTTCCTGGGTGAGCGTGCCGTTGACCTTGGCACCCTTCACGCCCGGGAAGTCGTAGGCGCTGTACTGCGCGGCCACGCGGTTACCGAGCAGGGTCCAGGCGGTCTTGTCGGCCGGGGTCCACCAGCTGCGCAGCTCGCCCTTGGCGTCGACCAGCGCACCCTTGGCATCGATCGCGCGGGTCAGCTCATGGCCGACCAGGCCACCGAAGCTGCCGAACTTGTCGGCAGCGTCGGCCTTGGCGTTGAACACCGGGCCCTGCAGGATCGCGGCGGTGACGATCAGGCGGTTCTGGGCCAGATCGTAGGCCAGCGACGGCTGCTGCGGCAGCACGTCCCAGCGACGGTCGGCATTGCCCTTGCCGATGCGCTTCATTTCCTCGCGATGGCGCCAGGTCGAAGCAATCAGCATGTTGCCACCGAACGAACCGCGGCCCATCGGCTGCACGCTGTAGTCGAGGTCGCGCAGCGGGGTGCCAATCTCGATCTTCAGCGCAGCCAGCTTGGCCTGCGCTTCGGCCTTGGCTTCGGTGCTCATCCAGCTGCTGTTCTTGACCGCTTCGATCTGCACTTCGCGCACCTTGTCGACGATCCACGCCGCCTGGCGACGATCTTCGGCGGACAGGTAACGGGCAGCGTATTCGCGACCGACCATCGGGCCAGCGGCTACGTTGATCGCCTCCAGCACGTCTTCCCAGCGCTGCGGCGGCAGGGTTTCGCCACGCAGCACGCGGCCGCGGAATTCGAACTCGGCGTCGCGGTAGGCCTTGGACAGGTACGGCGCCATCGAGTCGCCCACGCGCCAGCGCAGGTAGGCCTTCCACTGGTCCGGCTTGAGCTTGGTGACCATGCCGTCGAGCTGCTTGAACAGGCCCGGGTCGGCCAGCGAGACCAGGTCGTCATCCACGCCCTGTGCCTTCAGGAAGGCATCCAGCTGCAGGTTGCGGTAGCGGCTGTTGAGCTCCTTGGTGGAGATCGGCGCGTAGTTGTTGAACGGGTTGTTGATGCCGGCCAGCGACTGCGCATTGCGTGCCAGCTCGGTTTCCAGCGCGATCACCGCCTGCGACTCGGCATCCAGCTTGGCCGCCGGCGTGCCGGTCAGTGCCAGGATCTGCTTGACGTAGTTGCGGTAGCGGCCCATCAGCGCCACGGTGTCGGCGTCGGTACGGGTATAGAACGCCGGATCCGGCAGGCCCATGCCGCCCTGCATGAAGTAGCCGATGTGACGGTCCAGCGCTTTCAGATCGACGTCGGGGCCGAAGTTGAAGGCCACCGGGATGCCGACCTGGTGCAGTGCGGCGATCGAGGCCGGCACATCCTTGGCCTTCTTGATGGCGTTGATGCGGGTCAGCAGCGGGGCGATCGGGTTGGAGCCGTCTGCTTCCACGGCCGCTTCGTCCAGGCCACTGGCCCAGAAGTCACCCAGCAGCTTCTGCACGTTGCCCTGCGGCGCCTTCATCGCTGCGTCGAGCAGTTCACGCTGCTGCTGGCGGCTGCGGTCGACCAGCTGGCCCAGCGCGGTGGTGGCGCCGGTCTGCGGCACCGGGTTGGCCTTCAGCCAGCCGGCATTGGTGGCGTCGTAGAAGTCGCTGCACTGGGCACTGACAGCCGGGGCACGCGCGGCCTTTTTCTTGGCGGCGAACGCATCGTGGGTCGGGACCAGAGTCGCCAGGCTGATGCCCAGGGCGATGGCAAGCGGACGGAAATTGGGCATGTGGAACGAATCCGTGATGGATTGAGGGCGCGCGCACTATAGCAAGCCGCGCATGGGCGCGGCATGCACGCATCACGGCGCATCCGCCGGGCATGGCCTGGCGCTACCGGGTGTGTGGCATCGACACCGCATGCACGCATCACGGTGGCTCCGCCGTGCCGTGCGCCGACCAAGGTCGGCATCTGCCAATGGCGTGGGCCTGCACAGGCGCAGTAGATCCACGCCATGCGTGGATGACGGGCGCGGCAAAAAACAAAGGCCCGGGAATTCCCGGGCCTCTGCAGGTCTACCTTGGCATCAGCCAGGGCTTACCAGATCACCACCTGCTGCTCGCCGGCGCGGGCCATCGGCGAACCGGCCTTGCACTGGAAGGCCGCAGCAAAGGTCGGCAGGTTCGACGGCGCACCCATGGCTCGGAACTGCGCCGGCGCGTGCGGGTCAGTGGCCAGGCGGACCTTGGCGTTTTCCGGGGTGTACTTGGTGCGCCACACGGTGGCCCAGTTGAAGAAGAAGCGCTGGTCGCGGGTGAATCCATCGACCTTTGCATCTTCCTTGCCGGCGGAGGCCTTCTGCAGGGCGTCGTAGGCGGTAGCCAGGCCGCCCAGGTCGGCGATGTTCTCGCCCAGGGTCAGGTGACCGTTCACGGCCTGGCCGTCGACCTTGTACTGGTCGAACTGCTTGACCAGCTTGCCGGTCAAGCCTTCGAAGTTCTTCTTGTCAGCGGCAGTCCACCAGTCTTCCATGTTGCCGGTCGGCCCGAAGCGTGCACCCTGGTCGTCGTAACCGTGGGTCATTTCGTGGCCGATCACCGCACCGATGCCGCCATAGTTCAGTGCGTCGTCGGCCTTCGGATCGAAGAACGGAGGCTGCAGGATGGCGGCCGGGAACACGATCTCGTTCTGCAGCGGGTTGTAGTAGGCGTTGACCGTCTGCGGGGTCATGCCCCACTCGGTCTTGTCCACCGGCTTGCCGATCTTGGACAGGTTGAACTTGTAGTTGAACTCACTGGCCGCGCGCACATTGCCCAGGTAGCTGTCGCGCTGGGTCTGCAGGCCCGCCCAGTCACGCCACTTGTCCGGGTAACCGATCTTCGGGGTGAAGGTTTCCCACTTGGCGATGGCCTTGGCTTTGGTTTCATCGCTCATCCAGCTCAGGCCCTGGATGCGTTCCTTCAGCGAAGCGGCCAGGTTCTTCACCAGCTCTTCCATCTTCGCCTTGGCTTCCGGCGAGAAGGCAACCTTCACGTACAGCTGGCCTAAGGCTTCACCGGCGTCGTTCTCGATGGTGCCCAGCACGCGCTTCCAGCGCGGCTTCTGTTCCTTCTGGCCGTTGAGGGTCTTGCCGTAGAACTCGTAGTTCTCCTGCACGAAGGCATCGGCCAGGTACGGCGAAGCGCTGTCCACGGTGTGGAAGCGCAGGTAGGCGCGCCACACCGACGGATCGGTATCGCCCAGCGCCTTGCTCACTTCCTCATGGAAGGCCGGCATGGCCAGCGAGAACTTCTCCGGCGCGGCTACGCCCTGCGACTTGAAGAACTCGGTCCAGCTGAAGTTCGGGGTCAGCTTGTCGGCGTCAGCCAGGGTGACCGGGTTGTAGTACAGCTCGACGTTGCGCGACAGCTCGACGCGCGACTTGGAGGCCTTGGCCAGGCGGGTCTCGAACTTGACCACGTCCTCGGCCTGCTTGGCAGCGTCGGCAGCGGCGACGCCGGACAGCTCCAGCACCTTGGCGACGTGTGCCTGGTAGGCCTTCAGCTTGTCGGCGTTCTTGGCATCGGTGTAGTAGGTGCTGTCCGGCAGGCCCAGGCCGCCCTGGCTGGCGTAGGCCAGGTTCACGGCCGAGTTCTTGAAGTCGGCTTCAGCGCCGAAGCCGAACAGGACGTTGTCACCCTTGGCCGCGCTGCTGCGCAGGTAGTCGGCGATGGCCGCCTTGTCCTGCAGGCCGTCGATCGCGGTGAGATCGGCCTTCAGCGGCTCGATGCCCTGGGCATTGATCTTGGCTTCGTCCATGCCGGTGGCCCACAGGTCGCCGACGATCTTCTCGATATGGTTCGGGTTCTTGACCTGCGCGACCTGTTCAGCCAGCTGGTGCTGCACGGCCACCGAACGCTCGTCGAGGATGGTGAACGCGCCCCAGCTGGTGCGGTCGCCCGGAATTTCATTGGCGGCCAGCCACTTGCTGTTCACGTAGTCGCCGAAGGCGCCACAGGCGTCCTTGCTGGCATCCAGATCGCTGGGCTGGAAGGCGTTGTAGGCCGGCAGCTTGCTCTCGTCCAGCGTGTAGTTGGTGGCTTCGGCCGCAGCCGGCGTGGAGGCGGTGGCATCCTTGGCCGGGGTTTCGTTCTTGCCGCAGCCGACCAGCGCGGCCGAAACGGCCAGGGTCAGCAGCACGATCTTGGGAGTACGGGTCACTTTGATGGCCTCCAGGCCGAGTGAGTCAGGGAAGGGCCGCGGGGACGGCCGTGGGCCGAACAATACGCCGCCGGCCTGCCCTGCAAGGGTGTCGAAGGTCATGGCCGGGCGCAAGGGGGCCGCTTCGTGGGCCGGAAAAGACAGACCCGGCAAAAGCCGGGTCTGTCGGGGTCCTGCGATCAGGCGTGGATCAGAACTTGTACTTCAGACGCACGAACGGGGTGCGGCCGTACAGGTCGTACTGGGTTGCGAATGCCGGGATGTTGCCGTAGCGGGCATCGCTGACGCCGGTGGAGATCAACGGCGGGGTCTTGTTGAAGATGTTGCTGACACCCACCAGGATTTCCCAGTCGGCCTGCGCGTAGCTGACCGAAGCGGTGTGGTACGTGCGCGAATCGGCAACGATGTCACGGTAGGAGTTCGGACGGCCCTGATAGGTGTACACCGGGTTCAGGTCGATGTCTTCGGTCTTGTGGATATAGGTGGTCAGCCAGTTGAACGACCAGTCGCCACGGGTCAGGCTCAATGCCAGATTGCCCACGACTTTGGGACGGCCGATGTCGCCCAGCAGTTCCGAGGATTCCAGGCCGCTTGCAGCCGCACTGGAGAACACTTCCTGGGTGTCTTCGATCGTGTAGGTGACCTGGGTCTCGGCCGAGAACTTGCCGAACGAGAAGTCGTGATCGAAGTTGGCGGTCAGGTCGTAACCACGGGTGCGCTGCTTGTTGATGTTGATGTACTTGTTCTGGATCTCGGTCACCGCATACGGCTGGTTGCCGGTAGCCGGGTTGCGCTTCAGCAGGTCGCAGTAGCTGTTCGGGTACACCGTGCCGCCGTAGCAGCCGCGCATGATGTTGGTGCTGCCGAGCTGGGCGATTTCATCCTTCACTTCATAGTCGAAGTAGTCGATGGCCACGCTGAGGTTGGCGAAGGTCGGAGTGAACACGATACCCGCAGTCTTCGCACGCGAGGTTTCGGGAATCAGGCCACTGCCACCGCCGGTGGCGTACGAGGTACCGCTCGAGCCGCCGCCCGCATAATCGGCGGGAATGCCTGCGGCTGCGCAGTTGGTCTGATAGGCGCTGTTGGAGCTTTCACCCCAGCGGACGCACGGATCGTTTGCCTGCTGGAAGAAGCCGGTCTGGTTGCCCAGGTACAGCTCATACAGGCCCGGAGCACGGTAGGAAGTGCCGATCGAGCCACGCAGACGCACCGATGGGATGATCTGCCAGTTCAGGCCGACCTTCCAGACGTTGTCCGAACCGGACACCGTGTCGTACTTGAATACACGGCCGGAGGCGTTCAGGCTCAGCGACTCCACCGCAGGCAGGCCCTTCAGCAGCGGAACGTCCAGCTCGACGAAGGCTTCCTTGACCTTGTCGTTGCCCTTGGTCACATCAGCCGAGGACGAGCCCCAGATGTCACCGGCGCGCGACAATTCGCCCGGCTGGTCGTTGATCGAGTAGTAGCGGTATTCCAGGCCGCCCGCAAAACCGACCGCACCCGCCGGCATCTCGAACAGGTCGCCGCTGACGACGGCGTTGATGGTGGCCTGCTTGTAGATGGTCTTGCCCCAGTCCCAGACGCCCAGCTTGTCGACCAGTTCATCGACCTTGCGGCCGCTGAGGTACTCCGGATCGAAGTAGTTCACCGCCGGAGGAGCATCGGTGTAGTCCAGGTCGCCGCTCTTGGAGGCCTGGATGGCCAGGTTACCGTACTTGCCCTTGGAGTGGCTGAAGTTCGCATTGACTTCCCATGCCCAGGTGTCGGTGCCCTTGAACAGGCCGTCAAGCTTGGTGGCGGCATAGAAGTAGTCGACCGTCACATCCTGTTGCGACTTGAACAGCATCACCGGATTGGCTTCGATGCGGGTGCCCGGCAGGTATGCGTACGGGAAGAACTGGCGCCAGGCGAACGTTTCGGTTTCGCGGCGGTTGAACAGGAACTGCGTCTTCCAGTTGACCGAATCGAAGCCGAAATCGGTTGCCAGGTAGACCGTCTTGCGTTCCTGCTGGTTGATGATCTGGCCCTCGCCCCAACGGGCGAAGTTCAACGGCTCATCGTAGAAGGCCTGGCCACGCGCATAGGTCTGGGTCTTGCGCGGGCGGTAGCCCGGCAGCGGGCCGACAGTGGTGCCATCACCCGACGGCACATAGCGGGTGCTGCCGATGTCGACCACGTTGTGAAGCATGTTGTTGCAGCCGGCCAGCGGGGTGCCGGCGTTGACCGAGCGATCTTCGCGATCGATGCGGTTGCCGTCCGCGTCCTTGATCAGGTCGTTGCCGCACTTCAGATAGTCGCGGTCGCCGCGGGTCAGCTCATAGTGCTTGTACCACTCGACGGCAGCCACGACGCTGCCCTTTTCGAAGTTCCAGCCATTGGCCAGCGACGCCGAGAACACTTCGCCGCCACCCTCGGTCGGCACGCGACCGGTGACGGTCAGCTCCGGGCGCTCGATGTTCTTCTTGGTGATCAGGTTGACCACACCGGCCACCGCGTCGGAACCATAGATCGAGGACGAACCGTCCTTCACGATCTCGGCACGCTGCAGGATGGCGGTGGGAATGACGTTCAGGTCGAAGGCGCCGACGGCGCCACGGGTACCGGCCGGGCCGGGGCGCTGGCCATCGAGCAGCACCAGGGTGCGGTTGGCGCCCAGGCCGCGAAGCGACACGGTCTGTACGCCGGTGCCGCCGTCCACGACGAAGCCGCCGAACTGGTGGGTGATCTGGGTTTCGGCCGAACCGATGGCCGACTTCTGCAGGAACTCGGCCACGTTGACCTGGCCCTGCTTCGCATTGGTTTCGGCGTTGATCGTGAACACCGGCGAAGTGGTCTCGTAGTCCGCACGGCGGATCAGGGAGCCGGTGACCGTAACCTTGTCAAGATCGGTTGCGCGGGTGGAAGCGCTTGAGCTGCTTGACGCCTTTGCTTCCTGCTGGGTGGATTCCTGGGCCAGAGCCGGTGCGACCTGCAGGCAGGCCAGCACAGCAAGAGTCAACGGGACGCGGCTTGGCTTTGATTGGCGGTTGGCGTTGCGCATTTCGTTTTGATCCCCACTTGTTATGCTTCGGTTAATGGAGTGTATGAGTCGCGTAAAGTAAATGCAACATGAATATTAAAATCTCTTAACTTGCTGTTGTTATGGGGAAATTCAGTATTTGGGGCATGAAAAAGCCCCTGCCTGGCCGGCAGGGGCTTGGTGAAAGCGAGGGTGCCCGGGGAGGGATCAGAGGCCGCCGGGGCCGCAATCCTTGCTCAGGTAGTCGGCCATGAGCGTCAATGTCGTCCGGAAGTGCACGGGGTACCAGGGCATGCTGTGCGGCATGTCGGGGATCAGTTCGAACCGGGCCGGCACCTTGCCCTGTACGCCGTTGTAGAAGTTCCTCGCATGGAAGGACGGCGTGCGTACGTCACGGTCGCCGACGAAGGTCAGCAGAGGAATCGTGGCCTTCGCGGTGTTCTGCATCGGGTCCATGCCCTTCACCGTGCGCCCCTGCAGAATGCGTTGCAGGCGGTTCTGGCTCCAGGAGGTGCCCAGTCGGCCAAGATCAGTGACCGGGGCACCCGCGATGGCGCACTGGTAGGGCGATGGGCTTCGGACCGTTGCAGCGGCAGCCGCGAAACCACCGTAGGAATAGCCGAAGATCGCGATCCGGTCCTTGGCGGCGATGCCCTGTGAGACCAGCCAGGCGGCGCCGTCATCCTTGTCGTCCTGCATCTTCTGGCCCCACTCGGCGTCACCTGCCAGCCAGAGCTTGCGGCCAAGGCCGGCGCTGCCGCGGTACTGAGGGCGCAACACGGCGTAGCCGCGCGAAGTGAAGAACGGTACCCAGCCTGATGCATCCCAGCCAGTGTAGTCGCGCGCCCACGGCCCGCCGTGCGGATGAACGAGTGCCGGCAGCGGGCCGTCGCCCTGCTTCCAGCCCGGCGGGAGATCCAGAATCGCTGGAATCTGCAGCCCATCGCGTGCGGTGTAGGTCACCCAGCGTTGTTCGCCAATCTGTTTGCTGTCCACCCAGGGGCGCTCATTGCCGAGTGGCACGACATCCTTGCGATCGGCCAGGATGAAGTAGCTCTTCGGGTTGCGGTTGCTTTCCGTGGTGAACAGGACGCGCGAAAGGTCGTCGTTGTAGCCGGTGATGTAGATGCTCAGGCCGGGATAGGCTTTCTGCAGGCCCTCCTGCAGGGCCTTCATCTGCGGATCCACGTACACGGCCTGTCGCTGCGGACCGTCGATATAGAAGCCGAGGACCTGGTTGAAGTTGCTCTTGCGCGTGCCCAGGATCAGTGAACTGATCGAGAAGGACGGATGGGCGGCCAGAGGCTCCTTGTCGAACTCCTTTTTGGCAGGATCGTACAGTCGCGCCTGCACCAGATCGGAGAACTGGTCGGTCAGCACGTACAGCTTGCCGCTGTCATCGTCTATGCCGACGACTTCCACCGTATAGCGTTCGCTCAGTCGGGTGGTCAGGGGGGCGTGCACTTCGAACTGGCCGGCGCTGTTCTTGATCAGAATGCGTTGTTCGAAATCGTCGGAGCCGGCGGATTCGACCTGGGTCTGGGTAAGGACTTCACCTGTTCGGGGATGGAACAGGCCGGGTGACGTGCGGGAGCTGCCCTTGAACAGCAGTTCGGTCTGGCCCGTGCGCAGGTTGAAGCGATAGTAGTTGGCCTGCAGCGTGGCCTCATTGAGCTGGCTGATGATGACCCTGTCTGCATCCAGCGGCAGCCCATGGACGAGCGAGGCGGTACCCGCAAGTTCGAGGCAGCGAAGGGTCTCGGGGCTGACCCCGAGCGTGCGGGTGTTGTTGGCGAAAGCCTCGTCGAACTTGGTCTGGGTAGCGTCGGTGAGGTAGGCCTTGGTCAGGAAGGTCTTGGTGGCTCCCGTACTGTTGCCTTCACCGCAGCCGCCGAGTTTGCCTGTCCATTCCTGGCGTCCGATGACGAGGTTGCGTCCCGCCTTCAGTGCGCTTGCCGCGATGAACTTCATCCGGTCACCGGATGGCGTGATGGCGACCGGACCGGCGCCGAGGTTATCCAGGTTCCAGTTGGCCAGGGCGGTATCGCTGTTGTCGCTGCCGGGCGCGGCGACGATCGCGACCAGCTGCTTGCCGTCGGCGCTCATGGTGACCGACTGGATGGTGGGGATCTTGGCGAAATCCTCGGCTGGCAGAGGGCTTGCGAGGGCAGGGGCAATGCACAGCGCCGCCAGTGCGGCGGCGCCAAGGCGGGCGGGGGACAAGCGCAGTTCCATGGTCGGCAGGGTCCTTGTGGCGGGCACATCAATATGACCTGAAGATGAACGAAGACGTGAATCCAGTCAACTTGGCGTGAATGCCCGGGCGCGCGTCACGCCCTGGAGGGACGACCAGCAAAAAAAGACCCCGCCGGGGGCGGGGTCTTTGGTGCGGCAAGGGCCTGGATCAGTGATCGCCGAACTCGTACTTGGCCTGCACATAGATGGCACGCCCGTAGGCGTTGTACAGGTAATTGTTGTACGGCTGGCCGCTGGTCCCGGCGAAGCTGAAGCGCTGGTTGTCCGGCATCTTGTTGAACACGTTGTTGACCATCAGCGACAGGGTCAGGTTGTCCAGCGCGCGATAGTTCACGCTCAGGTTGTAGGTGGTGTAGGACCCCCACTTGCCTGCCTTGTAGCCGGAGCTGTGGACGTAGTCGTAGCCATTGCCCACGTAGGCCATGTAGTTCGGCGTCTTGCCGATGTAGTTGGCATACAGGGTGGTGGTCCACTTGTCCTTGGCCCAGCCGACCGAACCATCGGCGCGCACCTTGGCGTAGGAGTCATATACCCACATCGCGTACGGGTCACGCAGCAGGTCCAGGAACTCATCGCCCGGCTGCGGCTGCAGTTCGCGCTTGAGCATGTCGGTGTAGTTGCCCGAGAACTGCAACGAACCGAAGCGGCCCATGTCGTGCACGTACTTGAAGCTGGCGGTCAGCGCTTCCAGGTTCTGGCGGGCGACGTTCATCTTCGGGGTGTAGATCTCGTCCAGCACGCCGGACGCATCGCGGGTGATCCAGTCGTCGACGTTCTGGCAGCTGGCCGAGGTGTTGTTGGCCTGGCCGCCACGGCAGTAGTACTCGGCCAGCAGCAGCTGGTCGGAGCTGAGCGTATCGACCTCGTTCTTGATCTTCCAGTTGTAGTAGTCCACCGACAGCGACAGGTTGTTGATCGGTGCCCACACAACACCTGCGTTCCAGACGTCGGCGGTGATCGGTTCCAGGTCCGGATTGCCGGCGCGGGTGCCGAATACCGAGACGCTGTCATACGGGCAACCGGTGGTGTTGGCCGGGTCGTAGCCCAGCTGGCCGCAACGGTAGTAGTCGGTGGAGCCGTTGGCATAGTAGCCGCTGCGGCCCTGGAATGCGTCGGACAGGGTCGGCGCGCGGAAGGCAGTGCCGTACTTGCCGCGGAACAGCAGGCTCTCGATCGGGCGGAACTCGATGCCGATGCTGTAGGTGGACTTGTCGACGGTGTTGCTGCCGATCTTGAAGGCGTCGTAGCGGCCGGAGCCGGTGACTGTCAGCGTGTCATGCAGCGGCAGACGCAGCTCACCGGTCACCGCATAGTTGCTGCGGTGGCCGGCACCGGAGACCGCCGTGGTGCCCCAGACGCTGCCATCCATCAGGCCCGGATCGGGGCTGTAGTCCCAGCCTTCACTGCCACCTTCAACGACCACGGCCAGGCCGGCGTCGCCGCCGGGCAGCTTGAACAGTGATCCATTGGTGACCTGTGCACGGGCCAGGTTCTGCCAGGTGCGGCTCTGGCTGTAGCTGTAGCCGGTGAAGGTCTGGAAGTCACCGGCCGGCAGCGGCGCGTAGAAGGCTTCCCAGTTCGGGCTGTAGATGTCGTAGCCGGTGCTGGTGGTTCCCAGCACCGGGCCGAGCACGCGCTGTTCGAAGTAATCGTTGATCGGGTCATTCCAGCGCACGAAATTGCGCTCGGTCAGCTTGTACTCGCCGCGGGTGAAGCTGAGGCTGTAGTCCCAGTTGCCGGCCGTGCCGCGGCCGCCCAGCGTCACCTGATAGGCCTTGTTGCGGTCGGTGTTCATGATGTCGCGGTAGCCGGCGCCGCCGATGTCTTCCGGGGCGAACACGCGCTGCAGGTTCATGTACTGGCCGCTGGCCTGGTCGTAGAAGCGGCCCCAACCGGAAGAGGTGCCCCACCAGGTGTAGCCGGAACCCGTCGCGTACTTGACCTCTTCCAGGCTGTACAGCGCATCGCCGAACAGCTGGAAATTGTCATTCACGTCGAAGGTGGCAGAGCTGTAGATCTGCGCGCTTTCCTTGCCGTTCTTGATGGTCTTGTAGCCGGTGCCATAGGTCGAGCCGCATGCCTGGCCGGTGGGTCGGGTGCCGAGCACGGTGGTGCCATCGAACTGCCCGGCGACGTTGGCGCACAGGTTCGGGTCCATCATCGCGTAACGGTTGTTGTTGGCCGGCAGCAGCACCAGGAAATCGTTGGAGACGTACTGCGGGCTGTAGCCGTCGGGATTGTTGACCTTGGTCAGATCGCGTTGGTAGCCCCAGATCGGGCTGGTCTTTTCGTACTGCACATTGACCAGCGCGTGGAAGCGGTCATCGACACCATTGAAGCCGCGGGCGCCGCTGAAGCGGAAGCTGTTGCCGCCGCCTTCGCTGTAGGCGCCGCCACGGACGTTGAGGACGCCACCATCCATGCGTTCCTTGAGGATGATGTTGACCACGCCAGCGATCGCATCGGAGCCATACAGTGAGGACTGGCCGCCCGGCAGGATCTCGATGCGCTCGACGATGTCGATCGGAATGCCGCTGATGTTGTTGAACGTATCGCCGCCGTTGTACAGCGCCGGATATGAAAGCATCGGGCGGCCGTTGATGAGGTACTTGGTGTAACCCGGGCTGAGGCCGAACATGCCGGCGGCTTCGGCGCCCTGGGTGAACGAGGCCGAGGTCTGGCCACCCTGCAGGCCACCAGTGGACAGCGAGGACTGCTGCAGGACATCGGCAACGCTGGTGAAGCCGCGGGTCTGGATGTCCTCTGCGGTCACGGTCAGGACCGGCGTGTGGTTCTCGATCTCGGTCTGCGGAATCAGCGAACCGGTGACCGTCACGCGGTCAAGCTGGGTCGGTGCATTGCCGCTTTGCGCCAGGGCCGTGCCGGAGGCGAGCAGTGTGCCGAGCAGGGCGAGCGTCAGTGGGTGGCGCGAGAGTGTGGAACGATGGCGAGACATGGAAAATCCCCGTAGTGAGCGATGTCTTGGCTACCGGCTTCCGTGTCGGCTTAACGATCTGTTCAGTTGCATTCCATTCAGCCGGACCGTAACACGCACTTAACGCAGGGAACACGCGATCGTCATTTCGTCAATCGGGCTTTTGCCTGAAAAATGGCGATATATCAATGACTAACGCCAATTGTTTTGGAGTGTTTCAAAAGATGGCGATATGAAGGGCATTCTTTCGTAGTGCATTTGCTGCTTCTGCATCAATGCTTTACCGAAGGCTTCCTGGAACCAAAAAAAAGGCCCCGCCGAAGCGGGGCCTGGTCCAGACACGAAGTCCGGAAAACGACGGGATCAGAAGTTGTACTTGACCTGGGCCGAGATCTGGCGGCCGTAGACGCTGTAGAAGCCGTCATTGAACGGGGTCGATTCGTTGCCCGGGTAGTTGTAGCGCTGGCCTTCCGGCAGCTTGTTGAACACGTTGTTGACCATCAGCGACAGGATCAGATCTTCCTGTGCCTGGTAGTTCATGCTCAGGTTGTACGTGGTGTACGAACCCCACTTGCCGGCCTTGGCGCCGGAGGAGTGGACGTAGCCGTAGCTGCGGCCGGTGTAGGCCAGGTAGTTCGGGGTGCTGCCGACGTAGTTGGCGTACACGGTGGTGGTGAACTTGGCGATGTTCCAGGCCACCGACAGATCGCCGCGAACCTTGGCGAAGTTGTCGTAGTACCACATGTTGTACGGATCGCTCAGCAGATCCAGCTTGGCGGCACCCGGCATCGGCTGCACTTCACGCTTCAGCATGTTGGTGTAGTTGCCGGAGAACATCAGCGAGCCGAAGCGGCCGATATCCTGCTGGTACTTGGCCGCCACGGTCACCGCTTCCAGGTTCTGGCTGGCAACGTTGAGCTTCGGCGTGTACACGCGGGTCAGGTTGCCACCGGCATCGCGGGACACCCAGTTGGTCACGTCACCGCAGCTGGCCGAGGTGTTGTTCGGCAGGCCGTTGTGGCACTGGTACTCGGCCAGCAGCAGCTGGTCGCTGCTGAGTGTCTTGACCTCGTTCTTGATCTTCCAGTTGTAGTAGTCGGCCGACAGCGAGAAGTTGCTGACCGGAGCCCACACCACGCCTGCGCTCCAGACGTCGGCGGTGATCGGCTTCAGGTCCGGGTTGCCGGACTTTTCGCTGTACACCGAGGTGTTCTTGTAGAACGAGCAGGCCTCGTCACGCAGGCCGTAGCCCAGCTGGCTGCAGCGGTAGTAGTCGTTCTGGCCGGACGAGTACGAACCGCTCATGCCCTGGAAGGCATCGGACAGGGTCGGCGCGCGGAAGGCGGTACCGTACTTGCCACGCAGCAGCAGGCTCTCGATCGGACGGAATTCCAGACCGATGCTGTAGGTGGCCTTGTCGACGGTCTTGTCGGCAATCTTGAAGGCGTCATAGCGGCCCGACGCGCTGACGGTCAGCTTGTCGTGCAGCGGCATGCGCAGCTCGCTGGTGACCGCATAGTTGCTGCGGTGGCCGGCGCCGGCGACGGCGGTGGTGCCCCACACGTTGCCCTTGACGAACGCCTGGTCCGGCGAGTAGTCCCAACCTTCGCTGCCACCTTCCAGCACAACGGCCAGGCCGGCGTCACCGCCCGGCAGGCTGAACAGCGAGCCGTTGGTCACCTGCACGCGGCCCAGGTTCTGCCAGGTCTTGCTGCGGTGGGTACCGTAGCCGGTGAAGCTGGCGAACTGGTCCGGAGTGATCGGCGAGTAGAAGGCCGCGTAGTCCGGGTTGTAGATGTCGAAGCCATCAGCGGTGGTGCCCAGCTTGGGGCCCAGCACGTTGTCGCCGAAGAAGCCATCGATCTTGTCCTTCCAGCGCACGAAGCGGTTCTGGTCCAGGCGGTACTCACCACGGGTGAAGCTGGCGCTGTAGTCCCAGTCGCCGACCATGCCCTTGCCGCCCAGGGTGACCTGGTAGGCACGGCTTTCGTCGGAGTTCATGATGTTGTTGTAGTGGCCCGGGCCGATTTCTTCCGGCGCGAAGGCGCGCTGCAGGTTCACGACCTTGCCCAGGCCCTGGTCGTAGAAGCTGCCCAGGCTCGACTTGGTGCCCCACCACAGGGCGCTGGAGCCGGAGGTGAACTCGGTCTTTTCCTTGCTGTACAGCACATCGGCGAACAGCTGGAAGTTGTCGTTCACGTCGAAGGTCATCGACGAGTAGAACTGGCCGCTGTTCTTGCCGTTCTTCAGGGTCTTGTAGCCGGCGCTGTACACCGAACCGCAGGACTCGCCCGACGGGCGCTGGCCGACCACAGTGGTGCCGTCATACAGCCCAGCGACGTTCGCGCAACGGCTCGGGTCCATCATCAGCAGCTTGTTGTCAGCGTTGGTGATGACGGCGAAGTCGTTCGACGGAACCTGGGCGGTGTAGCCGACCGGGTTGTTCTGGCGGGTGATGTCGCGCTGGTAGCCCCAGATCGGGCTGCCGTTCTCGATCTGCACGTTGAACAGTGCATGGAAGCGGTCGTCGAAGGCGTTGATGCCCTTGGCGGCGCTGAAGCGGATGTTGCTGCCACCGCCTTCGGTGTAGGTGCCGCCACGGAGGGTCATGGTGCCGCCGTCCATGCGCTCCTTCAGGATGATGTTGACCACACCGGCGATTGCGTCCGAGCCGTACAGCGAGGACTGGCCGCCCGGCAGCACTTCGATGCGCTCGACGATGTCGATCGGAATGCCGCTGATGTTGTTGAAGGTTTCGCTGCCGTTGTACAGCGCCGGATACGAGAGCATCGGGCGTCCGTTGATCAGGTACTTGGTGTAGCCCGGGTTCAGGCCGAACATGCCGGCAGCTTCGGCGCCCTGGGTGAACGAACCCGAGGTCTGGCCACCCTGCAGGCCGCCGGTGGTCAGCGACGACTGCTGCAGCACTTCAGCAACACTGCTGAAGCCGCGGGTCTGGATGTCTTGGGCGGTGATGGACATCACCGGGGTCTGGGTTTCAACCTGGGTCTGCGGGATCAGCGAACCGGTGACGGTGATCTTGTCCAGGTTGGTCGCCTTGTCCTGGGCCATTGCCGGGGCGGCGGCCATCAGAGCGGAAATCAGGGCGACGGCGAGCGTGTTGCGACGTGCGGTGTTGCTTACGTAGTTCATGTAGTTCCATTGGAGAGCAAAAACAAAAACGGCACTGCGCATGCGCCATCGCGCGGGCTGGAAATGCCAGCTCCGCAGCCCAAAACAGTGCGGGTCGAACGTAACATGAACTTAACAATCTGTGCACGAATCTGTAGCAATCCTGAATTTCAGTCAGGTTACGTCCAGCTTGTATGATGCTCGGTTATTCCCCCTGACCCCGCCGGTGCTCGTTGTGAACAGTTCTCCCCGCCGTCCCCATGCAAGCCAGGTCCAGAAGGGACTTACGCCGCATGCCCGCATCCGCAACGTGATCGCGGTTGGTTCGGGCAAGGGCGGCGTCGGCAAGTCGACCACTGCGGTCAATCTGGCCGTGGCCCTGCAGCAGCTCGGCGCACGCGTGGGCGTGCTTGATGCGGACATCTACGGGCCGAGCGTGCCGGCCATGCTGGGCCTGTCCGGTCGCCCGGAAAGCCCCGACAACAAGAGCATCGAGCCGCTGCGTGCGTTCGGCGTGGACACCATGTCGATCGGCTACCTGATCGAAGAAGACACGCCGATGATCTGGCGTGGACCGATGGCCACCTCGGCGATGACCCAGCTGTTCAATGACACCCTGTGGGATGACCTGGACTACCTGCTGATCGACCTGCCACCGGGCACCGGTGACATCCAGCTGACCCTGACCCAGAAGATCCCGCTGGCCGGCGCGGTGATCGTCACCACCCCGCAGGACATCGCCACGCTGGATGCGAAGAAGGCGCTGAAGATGTTCGAGAAGGTCGAGGTGCCGGTGCTCGGCATCGTCGAGAACATGGCGGTGCATACCTGCAGCAGCTGCGGGCATGTCGAACACCTGTTCGGCGAGGGCGGCGGCGAGCGCATGGCCGCGCAGTACGGCGTGCCGTTGCTGGGTTCGTTGCCGCTGCAGATCGGCATCCGCGAGCAGGGCGATTCCGGTACCCCGATCACCGTGGCCCAGCCGGATTCGGTCCCGGCCCAGGCCTACCGCCATGCCGCCCAGCGCCTGATCGAGGAGGTTGGCAAGCGTCCGCGTGCCTCGATCCCGATCCTGTCGTCGCTGCTGTAAGTGCCGGGGCAGGGGCCGCCGGCAACGCCCGGCCCCCTGCTAGAATCCTCGCGCCCCCTCGTACCCCAGGACAAAGCATGAGCATCAAGAGTGACCGTTGGATCCGCCGCATGTCCGAGCAGCACGGCATGATCGAGCCGTTCGAGGCCGGGCAGGTCAAGCAGGCCAACGGCGAGCGCATCGTCAGCTATGGCACCTCCAGCTACGGCTACGACGTGCGCTGCTCGCGCGAGTTCAAGGTGTTCACCAACATCAACTCGACCATCGTCGATCCCAAGCACTTCGACCCGGGCAGCTTCGTGGATATCGTCGGCGATGAATGCATCATCCCGCCGAACAGCTTCGCGTTGGCGCGCACCGTGGAGTACTTCCGCATCCCGCGCGATACCCTGGTGGTGTGCCTGGGCAAGAGCACCTATGCGCGCTGCGGCATCATCGTCAACGTGACCCCGCTGGAACCGGAGTGGGAAGGCCACGTCACCCTGGAGTTCAGCAACACCACGCCGCTGCCGGCACGCATCTACGCCAATGAAGGCGTGGCGCAGATGCTGTTCTTCCAGGCGGCCGCCGATGACATCTGCGAGACGTCGTACCGCGATCGTGGTGGCAAGTACCAAGGCCAGACCGGCGTGACCCTGCCGCGGACCTGAGCGGCGCGCCATCGCATGACGAAAACGCCGGGCATGCCCGGCGTTTTCATGGGTGCGGCCACACGCTGCGCTCGCCGGGCATGGCCCGGCGCCAGCTTATTTCCCGCGACCGAACAGCATCGCGATGCCCACGCCCACCAGTGCCACCGGCCACCAGGTCAACAGCAGCTTGGACAGGTTCAGGTGCGTCCAGCCGAGGTTGCTGGCGAGCATGAACAGGCCGATCAGGATCAGCAGGACGGCGGCAACGAGGTTGAATCGCATCGGGTCGGCAAACGCTCAGGACTGGGCTGGATATCCTAGCCGTTCCTTCCAGTAGGCGACATGCTGGTCCAGCGCACCCGGCTCGTATCGGTGCGCGGGGCCACTGCCCCAGACCGGGCCTGGCCACGCGGGGTCGCCGTCATGGCGGCCGATCACATGGAAATGCAGCTGGCGCACGATGTTGCCCAGCGCACCGATATTGATCTTCTCCACCCCGTCGGCGCCCTTCAGGGCCTTGCAGGCGCGGTTGAGCTCGGTGCGCAGCTTGTCCTGCTGCTCGCCGTCCAGCTCGATCCACTCGGTCACCCCGGCCAGGCGCGGTACCAGCACCAGCCAGGGGAATCGTTCGTCGTTCATCAGCCGCACTTGCGACAACGGTCCTTCCGCCACCAGCACGCTATCGGTGGCCAGGCGTGAATCGAGTTCGAATTCGCTCATCCAAGATGCTCCGAGAAGAAGTCCAGGGTGCGTTGCAGCGCCAGGGTGGCGCTGTCTGGATCATACGCATGTCCGACCTCCCGGTTGAAGGCGTGGTCGGCCGGATAGACGAAGGTGGCCATCTGCGGCAGCTTCTCGCGATGGGCCTGCACGGCCTCCGGCGGGATGCTCTTGTCCTGGGCACCGAAGTGGAAGATCACCGGGGCCTTGGGTGTCTCATCCAGGAACTGGACGTTGCGCGCACCGTAGTAGCTGACCGATGGCAGGCCCAGGCGCAGGGCCGACAGCATCGCCACCGTGCCGCCCCAGCAGTAGCCCACCGTGCCGACCTTGCCGTAGGGGGCCAGCCGGGTCGCTGCGGCACGGACCACCTCCAGCGCCTTCTCCATGCCCAGTGCAGTCACCCGTTCCAGGCCCTGCTTCACGCCGTCGGCGTCATAGGGCAGGGCATCCGGATCGGCTTCTGTGCCGTCAATCAGGTCGAAAAAGGACGGCGCCAGCACCGCATAGCCTTCGGCCGCGAAGCGCTCGGCCACGCCGCGGATGTGCGGGTTGGCGCCGAAGATTTCCTGCACCACCACCAGCCCGCCACGCGGGGTGCCCTCCGGCAGGGCGTGCCAGGCCCGTACCGGGCCGTGATGCGTATCCAGGGTGATCCACTCGGCCATCGTTTCCATCTCGTTGCGGGGAACAGAACCCGCATTGTCGGCGCTGCGTGGGTTAGCGCGGTGTCAGCGGCTGTGCGTGATCGGGCGGCTGGCCATTCAGAGCGCGGCCGCCAACCCCGGTATACTGGCGCCCTTTCAGGCCCCGGCCCCCAGGAACCCCTGCCACGACGGCAGGGGCCCAGGCCCCCAGAGTCCCGCGATTCCATGTCCCAGCTGAACCCCAAAGTCGGCTTCGTCAGCCTTGGCTGCCCGAAGGCCCTTGTCGATTCCGAACGCATCCTTACCCAGCTCCGCTCGGAAGGCTACGACATCGTGCCGTCCTACGATTCGGCCGACGTGGTGGTGGTCAACACCTGCGGCTTCATCGATTCGGCGGTGACCGAGTCGCTGGACGCGATCGGCGAGGCGATGAACCAGAACGGCAAGGTCATCGTCACCGGCTGCCTGGGCAAGCGCCCGGAGCAGATCCGCGAGGCGTACCCCAACGTGCTGGCGGTGTCCGGCCCGCAGGACTACCAGAGCGTGATGGAAGCGGTGCACGAAGCGCTGCCGCCCAAGCACGATCCGTTCGTGGACCTGGTGCCCGACTACGGCATCAAGCTGACCCCGCGTCACTATGCCTACCTGAAGATTTCCGAGGGCTGCAACCACAAGTGCAGCTTCTGCATCATTCCGTCGATGCGCGGCAAGCTGGTTTCGCGCCCGGTGGATGAGGTGCTGCGTGAAGCCGAGCGCCTGGTGCGCGGTGGCGTGCGTGAGCTGCTGGTGGTATCGCAGGACACCTCGGCCTACGGCGTGGACGTGAAGTACGCCGAGAAGATGTGGCGTGACAAGGCCTACCAGACCCGCCTGAAGGCGCTGTGCGAAGGCCTGTCCGAGCTGGATGCGTGGGTGCGCATGCACTACGTCTACCCGTACCCGCACGTGGACGAGGTGGTGCCGCTGATGGCCGAAAACCGCATCCTGCCGTACTTGGACATCCCGTTCCAGCACGCCAGCCCACGCATCCTGCGCCTGATGAAGCGCCCCGGCGCGGTCGAGAAGACCCTGGAGCGCGTGCAGAACTGGCGCCGTATCGCGCCGGACATCACCGTGCGTTCCACCTTCATCGTCGGCTTCCCCGGCGAGACCGAGGCCGAGTTCGAGGAGCTGCTGTCGTTCCTCGACGAAGCGCAGCTGGACCGCGTCGGCGCGTTCGCCTATTCGCCGGTCGAGGGTGCCACCGCCAACGACCTGCCCGATGCGGTGCCGGAAGAGGTGAAGCAGGAGCGCCTGGCCCGTTTCATGGAAAAGCAGGCGCAGATTTCCGCTGCGCGCCTGGAGGCCAAGATCGGCACCGTGCAGCAGTGCCTGGTCGACGCCATCGAAGGCGATATCGCGGTGGCCCGTTCCAAGGCCGATGCCCCGGAGATCGATGGCCTGGTGCACATCCAGAATGCCGACCAGGTGCCGTTGCGCGTGGGTGAGTTCGTCGACGTGGACATCACCGAGAGCGACGAGCACGACCTGTACGGTGACGCGCTGCCGGCCGCCACCCGCCCGGCATTCGATCTCAAGATGCTGTGACCGCGGCGACGACCGCCCCCGGTGACGGCAGCGGCGTCCGCCGTTTCGTGCCGCCGCCGCGTGCGGCGGTCGATCCACAGGTGTTCGCGCACCCGGTGTTTGCCGGATTGCGCGACGTTCGTGATCTGTTGGAAGGCCCGGAGTGGCCGTCCATTGCAGCGCTCGAGGCACGCCTCGCGCTACCGGGCATGCAGCTGGTCGAGCAGGATGCCAGGCTGCTGGCCGACGGCCTGCACTACGAAGCCCGCATCGCACAGGGCCGCATCGCCACCCGCGCCGACAACTGGCATGACCTGTTCAACGCACTGGTGTGGGCCCACTACCCGCAGCTCAAGCAGGCGCTCAATGCGCAGCAGTGCCGGCATATCGAGGCGATGCCGCCGGGTCAGCGCAACCGCGCGCAGGCGGCACTGACCCAGTTCGACGAAACCGGCGTGATCGTGCGTGTGCGCGATCACACGCTGCTGGCTGCCTGGGATGTGCACGACTGGTGTGCGCTGTTCGAATCGAGACACTGGCTGAGCGGCGACATTGCCATCGCTACGGTATTCGGGCACGCGCTGATGGAGCAGGCGCTGCTGCCGGACCGCCGGCTGGTGGGCAAGTGCGTGGTGGTGCACGGCAAAGCCGATGACACCTGCGTTGACGCAGTGACCGCGGCCATCGCCGAAGGCAGGGCAGTGACCGATCCCCTGCAGTTGCGTCCGCTGCCGTTGGCTGGAGTTCCGGGCTGGCACGAGAGACAGGACGCCGACTTCTATGCAGATGCCGCGTACTTCCGCCCGTTGCGTGCCGGCCGCCAGTATCCGCCGCCGTTGCACGGGGCTATGTAGAGTCGACTGTCAGTCGACTGCTCTTCGTTCCGAGGCCGTGAACGCCTGACAGATGGCTTCGGCGAGTCATCAACCGCGATGAGGAGCGCGGTGCGTTTGCCGTCCGGCTGCGGAGGTTTGTGCCGCGCTTCGCGCGGTAGTCGACTGACAGTCGACGCTACAGCGGTTCGTATTCCACGCTGATCACCGCGAAGGTGAACTGGCCGCCGGGCAGTTCCACCGAGAATTCATCATCCAGCCGCTTCTTCAGCAGTGCACGTGCCAGCGGCGAATCGATGCTGATCCAACCCAGGCCTGCGTCGGTCTCATCCGGGCCGACAATGCGATAGCGGCTGGTGTCGCCACTGTCCACGTTCTCCAGTTCCACCCACGCACCAAAGAACACCGCCTGCGGATCGGTCGGCGTGGTGTCGACCACGCGCAGCGATTCCAGCCGCTTGGTCAGGTAGCGCACGCGGCGGTCGATTTCACCCAGCTGCTTCTTGCGGTAGGTGTACTCGGCGTTCTCGGAGCGGTCGCCTTCCGCGGCAGCGGCGGCCAGCGCCTTCACCACCTCCGGGCGGCGCACACGCCACAGCTCATCCAGTTCGGCCTTCAACCGGGCGTGGCCGGAGGCGGTGATCAGGGCGGTGCTCTTTTCTGCAGGGGGACGCCAACGCGACATGTGGTGCGACTTCTTTTCAGGGGAACGATGGGGCCGGGTCCTTTCCCCAGGAAAGGCCTCCGACCCCGGGAGGGCAGGTCAGCGCTTGCCGCCGAAGATGCCGCCCAGCAGGCCGCGCACGATCTGGTTGCCCAGCTTGGTGCCGACGGTGCGCGTGGTCTGCTTGGCCATGGTTTCGATCATGCCCTGGCGGCGCTTGGTGCCGAAGATCGCGTCCTTGATCGCCTGGCCGAAACCGCCTTCCTGCGCTTCGTCCTGCTCGCGACTGCGCGCGGCCGGTGCCTGCGCCTGTTCGACGGTCTTCTGCGCACGCTGGGCCAGCAGTTCGGCGGCCGATTCACGGTTGATCGCGGTGTCGTAGCGGCTGCCGACCGGGCTGCCGGCACGCACCTGGGCACGCTCGGCGTCGGTGATCGGCCCCATCCGGCAGCGCGGCGGCGCGATCATCGTCTGCTGCACCGGCATCGGCACACCCTTGTCCTGCAGCGTGGACACCAGCGCTTCGCCGGTACCGAGCTGGCTGAGCACCTTGGCCACGTCCAGCTTCGGGTTCGGCACGAAGGTCTCGGCAGCAGTCTTCACTGCCTTCTGGTCGCGCGGGGTGAATGCACGCAGCGCATGCTGCACGCGGTTGCCGAGCTGGCCGAGGATGTTGCCCGGTACGTCGTCGGGGAACTGCGAGCAGAAATACACGCC
The DNA here is from genome assembly GCF_039673015.1 of Stenotrophomonas sp. TWI1409. Lineage (NCBI taxonomy): Bacteria > Pseudomonadati > Pseudomonadota > Gammaproteobacteria > Lysobacterales > Lysobacteraceae > Stenotrophomonas > Stenotrophomonas sp. TWI1409. Next base: position 3,100 of record NZ_JBDJKU010000054.1, on the reverse strand, counting down.
CACGCCCTTGGAGCGGATCAGGCGCACCACCTGCTCGATGCGCTGCACCAGCGAGGCCGGTGCGTCGTCGAACAGCAGGTGTGCCTCGTCGAAGATGAAGACCAGCTTCGGCTTGTCCAGGTCACCCACCTCCGGCAGCTGCTCGAACAGCTCCGACAGCAGCCACAACAGGAAGGTGGAATACAACTTGGGCTTGAGCACCAGCTGGTCGGCGGCGAGGATGCCGATCACGCCGCGGCCGTCGTGATTGACCCGCATGATGTCGGCCAGTTCCAAGGCCGGTTCGCCGAAGAAGTTCTCGCCGCCATCCTGTGCCAGGCGCAACACCGAGCGCTGGATCGCAGCGATGGACTGCGCGCTGACCAGACCGTACTCGGTGGAGATGTCCTTGCGTTCTTCGGCAACCAGGCCGAGCAGGGCGCGCAGGTCATCCATGTCCAGCAGCAGCAGGCCGCGATCGTCGGCCAGCTTGAATACGATATCGAGCACCCCGGCCTGGGTGTCGTTCAACTCGAGGATGCGCGACAGCAGGGTCGGGCCCATTTCGCTGACCGTGGTGCGCACCGGGTGGCCGAGCTTGCCGTACAGGTCCCAGAAAATGGTCGGGCTGGCGGCCGGCGCGTAGTCGGCCACGCCGATCTCGGCGGCGCGCTTGAGCAGGTTCTCGGCACCGGTGCCGGGCACGGCCAGGCCGGACACATCGCCCTTCACATCGGCCAGGAACACCGGGACGCCCAGCCGCGAGAAGCCCTCGGCCAGGGTCATCAAGGTCACAGTCTTGCCGGTACCGGTGGCGCCGGCCACCAGGCCGTGGCGGTTGCCGAGTTTCGGCAGCAGGGTGACGGCAATATCGTCGGTGATGCCTTTGCCGAGCAGAATCGGATCCATGGTCCAGCCCTTGTGGTGAATAGCCCAATGTTAACCGCCGGCGGTGACGGGCCGAAGGTCGGCTTGCCCGGACCTTGGCGGCGCCGCTACTCTGCCTGCCTGTTTCGCACACAGTGCCATCAATGCCCGTTCCTGTCCTGATTTCCCGCGGTTGGCCGCTGCTGGCCCTGGCCGGCCTGGTTTCCCTGGCGCCCGACGCCCATGCGCAGCGGGTTTCGGCCCGGGACAAGGTGAAGGTGGATGCGCTGCAGCAGCGCATGACCGCCGCCGAGAAGCGCTACAGCGATGCGCTGCTGCTGGTCGCCAATGCCGACCCCAAGGGCAGCAACGAGGCGGACGCCGCGCTGGAGGACATGGAAGATGTCCTCAACGACTGCGTGAAGCAGAAGGGCTGCCAGATGGGCACCCTGCTGGCCAGCTACAAGCGTCTGCTCAAGCATGATGCTGATGCCGCTGCCAGCGATGACGTGGCCGATGAGGGGGGTGACCGCCTGGAAGCCGACCCCGACCATATCGGCCCGCTTACCGCCGACGTGCCGGAGGCCGCGCGCGCTGCAGCGCTGCTCAACGACAAGCGACATGCCTTCGACACCATGGTCGAGTACAACCCCGCCGTGCAGGCCGGCATCCGCCGCTGGTTGACCGACATGCGCCCGGCGCTGCTGACCAGCTACGAGAACTACCAGAACCTGCGCGCGGTGATGTGGCCGGAGTGGGAAAAGCGTGGTCTGCCGGAGGCGCTGCTGTTCGGCATCATGGCCAAGGAGTCCAACGGCCGTGTGCATGCCTCCTCGCGTGCCGGCGCCGCCGGGCTGATGCAGTTCATGCCGGCCACCGGCCGCCGCTTCGGCCTGGGCCCGGACGGCACCGGCTTCGACACGCGCTTTGACGCACGCAGTGCCGCCGAGGCCAGCGCCAGTTATCTCAACGAGCGCCTGCGCGAACTGAACAACAACGTGGAAATGTCGGTGGCCGCCTACAACGGTGGCGAAGGCCGCGCCGCGCGCGTGTTCAAGCAGAGCGGTGGCCAGAGTTTCTGGACCGACAGCGTCTACAACCAGTTCCCCGGTGAAACCAAGGACTACGTGCCGATGGTGATCGCCGCGGCCTGGATCTTCCTGCACCCGCAGCAGTACGGTGTGGAGCTGCCGAAGATCAGTGCGCAGCCGGCCACGCTGCGCCTGGCCAAGTCCACCACCATCTACGAACTGACCATCTGCCTGGGCAGCCACGGCACCCGCGATGGCTACATGCGCGCGCTGCGCAACCTCAACCCGCGCTATGAGGCCGATGGCTGGATCCCGGCCGGCACGCTGATCAATGCCACCACCCGCATCGCCGGCCTGTACCAGCGCAACTGCGTCAGTGGCCCGCGTGCCGACCTGGCCCGCACGCTGATCACCGCCGATCTGAACGCAGCAATCAAGCGCCCGGCCGCGACCAGCTACACCGGAAGCGTGGCCGTGGGCGGCGTGGTGCCGGTGGCCGATGCGGCCGCGTCCACCAGCGTGCCGACCACGCCGGTCGCTCCGGTGGCCACGCCGCGCCCGGCGGCGCGCCCGAAGCCGGTGCGCAGCCACAAGGTGGGCCGGGGTGAAACCCTGGGCGCCATCGCGGCCAAGTTCCAGTGCGACGTGCCCACCCTGGCCCGCGCCAATGGCCTGAAGGCCCCGGCCTACAGCCTGCGCCACGGCCAGACGCTGAAGCTGCAGGGCTGCGACAAGTAATCCCCCCGACCCTGGAATCCGCATGGACCTCGAAGACACCCGCAACCTGTTCGCCAACCTCCGCGAAAACACCGACTGGGACATCACCGGCCCGTTGCTGTGGGGGTACTTCTTCGTGCACTCCACTGCCGAGCCGTTGCAGGCACTGGCAGAGCACCTGCAGGCGCAGGGCTATACCTTCGTGGAACTGTTCGAGCAGGAGCCGGAAGAGGGCGATGCGCCGTTCCACGTGCTGCACGTGGAGCGTGTGGAGATCCACGACGAAGCCTCGCTGGACCGCCGCAACCAGGAATTCGCTGCCCTGGCCGCGGAAAAGGGCGTGGAAGACTACGACGGCATGGACGTCGGCCCGGCCCCAGCCCTGCAGTAATGCGCGTACCGGTAGTGCCGGCCGCTGGCCGGCATTCCGTTGTGGAAAAAGGGGACGGAGGGGATTAAGTCGTTTATGCATAAACGACTTAATACCCACCGTCCCCGTTTTGTAA
>NZ_JBDJKU010000053.1:0-29135 GCF_039673015.1 Stenotrophomonas sp. TWI1409 | reverse complement strand
GCGAGGCGGCCTCTCCGTTCTCTGTGGGGGCGGTCGTCCGGGCCGCCCCCCCCCCCCCCCCACTACCGGGCCGATGCGCTTGGCAGCACCAGCTCGAACACGGTGCCGGTTTCATCGGAGGTCACGCTTACCGTTCCGCCATGCGCCTGTGCAATCGCACGGGTGATCGCCAGGCCCAGTCCGGCACCTTCGTGGCGGCCACGCTCGCCGCGATAGAAGCGATCGAACAGGCGCGGCAGTGCTGCTTCGGCAATCGGCGGGCCGAGATTGTGCACGCTGACCCTGCACACGCCATCGCCCTCGACCAGCTTCACCCGCACCTCGCTGCCCACGGCTGCGTGCTTCAACGCATTCGACAGCAGATTGGCGATCGCCCGGTGCAGCATCAGACGGTTGCCTTCCACGCTCGCCACGCCGTCGCGGCGCAGGGTCAATTGCCGGTCCTCGGCCAGCAGGTCATAGAACTCCAGCAGCGAATCCACCACCGCATCCAGCGCCACCGGCTCACGCGAGGGCAGTGCGCCCGGTGCCTCGGCCTGCGCCAGGTACAGCAGGTCACCCACGGTTTGCGCCAACTGCTGCAGTTCTTCGGCGCACGAGGCCAGCGTCTCGCGGTAGGCCTCGTTGCTGCGCGGGTGGGCCAGCACCACCTGTACCTGGGTCAGCATGTTGGTGATCGGCGTGCGCAACTCGTGGGCCAGATCACCGGAGAATTCGGTCAGGCGTGCGAAGTCCTGCTGCAGGCGCGCCAGCATGCCGTTGAGGGTCTGCGCCAGCTGTTCCAGTTCGGCCGGTGCCGTGCGCGCGCTCAGACGCCGCTGCAATCGACCGGCGGTGATCTGCCGGGCTTCATCGGCCAACGTGCGCAGCGGTCGCAGCGTGCGTCGCACTACGTAGCCGCCGAGCAGGCTGCTGGCCACGGCGGCGCCGATGATGGCGATCGCCAGAAGATGGCGGAAGCGCTGCAGGAAATCGGCATGGCGGTCGTCATCGATGGCCAGCAGGGTGACCAGCTGGCTGCCGTCGGCCAGGGTCTGCCGCAGGTGCAGGGCATGCATGCAGCGACCATCGTCGAGAATCCAGTCGTGCCGCCGTGGCGCGGCGTCGATGGGCTGGCTGCGTGCGTGCTCGCGCAGCAGTGCCGGTGCGGTCGAGAACAGCACGGCTCCGTGGCCATTGACGATGTGGAAGGCGATATCGGGATGATGGCTGAGCGCCTCTGCCAACCGCGGGCCGCGTGCGGCGGCGGGCCCATTGCCAGCAATATCGCGGATCAACGCAACCTTGTTCTCCAGTTCGATGAAGTCCTGGGCAACAAGGTCATGGCGGGCGCTGACATAGATGGCCACGCCCAATGCGGCCAGCACCAGCGTGGCCACGATGGCGAACAGCAGCGTCAGCCGCACCGCGATGGAACGGCGCAGGCTCATCCGTTGCTCACAGCGCCGTCGTCTGGTGCTTCGAGCACGTAGCCCATGCCGCGCACGGTGACGATCAGCTTGGCGTCGAAGTCATCGTCGATCTTCGCGCGCAGGCGGCGGATCGCCACGTCGATCACATTGGTGTCGCTGTCGAAGTTCATGTCCCACACCTGCGAGGCGATCAGCGAGCGCGGCAGCACTTCGCCACGGCGGCGTGCCAGCAGCTCCAGCAGGATGTACTCCTTCTGGCTGAGCGCGATGCGCTGGCCGCCACGCTCCACCCGGCGGCGCTGGGTATCCACCACCAGGTCGGCAATGACGATGCGTTCAACCTGCGGCACCGCTTGGCCGCGGCGTAGCAGCGTGCGCACGCGTGCCAGCAGCTCGGCGAAGGCGAACGGCTTGCCCAGGTAATCATCGGCCCCAAGCTCCAGGCCCTGCACGCGGTCGGCGATGCTGCTGCGCGCGGTCAGGAACAGTACCGGCACCTGCCAGCCGGCCTCGCGCAGCCGCGACAGCACATTCCAGCCATCCAGACCGGGCAGCATCACATCGAGAATGACCAGCTGGTACTCGCCGCTACCGGCCAGGTGCAGCCCGTCGACGCCGTTGCAGGCGAGATCGACCACGTAGCCGGCCTCGATCAGGCCCTGGCGCAGGTAGTTGCCGGTCTTGGGTTCGTCTTCGACGATCAGCAGTTTCATGGTGCGCCCATCATCGCAGCTTGGGTGTGGGCTGGCTGCGCAGTCTCATGCCAGCGGATCCAGCGTGCCGAGAATCGCGACACAGGCCAGCACCAGCAGTGCCAGTACCGATTCGCAGGCCAGGCTGTGGCGCAGTGAACGCAGTGGCCTGGGTTGCCAGCCGCCGCGGATGGAAACCGCCAGCGCCGGCACCAGCCGCCAGCGATGCAGCGCGGCCAGGCCCAGCATGCCACCCACCAGTGCCAGCTTGAGCAGCAGCCAGCGTCCATGCGCGGCGCCGGTCAGGGTCTGTATGGAACCGCCGAGATCGACATAGGTATAGGTGCCGGTCATCGCCAGCAGGGCGACGATGATCGTGCCGGGCAGGGCGAAGCCGTGCGCGGCCTGCCATAGTTCGTGGGTGCGCTCGCGCAGGCTCGGCCCTTCCCGCCGCAGTGCCAGCTGTACGATGGCGGCGATCGCACCGATCCAGGCACCGGCCGCCAGCAGGTGCACGATGCCGGCAGCAAGACGCAGCCGGCCAGCGACCCCATCGCCAGCAGCGGCGTGGCCGTTCCAGGCGAGGCTGGCCAGGGTCACCGTCGAGAGTGCCAGCAGTGCGGGGCGGCGCAGGCCCTGTACCGGGCGATTGACTGCCAGCAGCGGCAGCATTGCCAGCAGGGCCAGGATGCGCAGCAGTCCCGCCTCGCCCACCGGCGTACCGGTAAGAAACCAGCGCGCTGTCTCGCCATCGATGTCGACCGGTGATATGCCAAGCACGCCGGACAATCGGGTGACCACATCGATGCCGACCAGCACCAGTGCCACCAGAACGAGGGCCAGCGAGACGCTGCGCGGCAGTCCGGGGCGGACGAACAGCATCCGCCCGAACAGCAGCATCAGGGCCAGATACAGCGCCAGCCGCAGCGCATACGGCGAAAGCTCGGCCACAGCAGCGGCCTTACTTCACGGTGAAGCGGTAGGTGCCGGTGATCGGATGGCTGTCCTGGCCGACCGCGCGCCACTGCAGCGCGTAACTGCCGGCGGGCAGCGGCTTGGCAAAGCGCGCGCGCAGGGTGTGGCCGTCCTCGGAGATCTCCTGCGCCGTGGTTGGCATCGCCATCTTCATGCGGCCGTGGTCCATGCTCAGTTCGATGCGGGTGGCACGCGGCATCACCTTCTCACTGAACTGCAGCTCGATCTGGCTGGCCGGGGCCACGGTGGCATTGGCCGCTGGCGTCGAACGCACCAGGCTAGGATGGGCCAGCGCCAGCGGCGCGGCCGAAAGGCCGGACAGCAGCAGGGCGAGCGGGGCGACGCGGAACAGGGAGCGGGTCATATGCGGATCACCGATGAGGAAGTGGCCTGCAGGGTGACGTCCACCGCCTTTCGAGGCCCTGACTTGGACATTACCAGTTCGTAATGTTGGCGGCCGGCACTACCGGGCCCGTGACTGCGCGATCCATGCTGACGGCGAACAACCGACCACACGCCGGAACGCCGCGCTGAACTTGCTGGGATTGGCATATCCGCTGGCCAGGGCAACGTCGGTGACACGCCGGCCCTGCGCGAGTTCGGCGCGCGCCCGCTGCATGCGGTGCTGGGTCAGGAAGGCATAGGGCGGCAGGCCAGTGGCCGCACGCAGCGCGCGGCCGAACGTCGCGGCCTCCATCTGCACTGCAGCGGCCAGCTGTGGAACGGTCAGCGCCTGGCCGTGTTGCGCGTCGATGTAGGCCTCCAGTTGCCGCAACCGTCGTGCCGACAGTGGGGACACCGTGCCACGCGCCTGGCGCGGCTGACCGGCAAGCTGACCCAGGCGGTGCAGCAGCACCTGCGCGCCATGCTCGAGGAAGCCGGGCAGGCAAACATCAGCCTGCGCGCTGCACCACAGCGCCTGCAGCACCGAAGTGATCACCGGGTCGTGGTGCAGCCGCGCCGCCAGCGGCTGCAGCTGTTGCAACTGCTGCGGATCCTGCGGATGCAGGTGGGTATCGATGGCGATGCCGAGCAGATCGACCGCGGGGCTGGCATAGGTGCCGGTGTCTCCCGGCAGCACCAGATTGAACTGGCCGGGCCGCCACGGCGCCTGCAGAAGACCGCTGAGGGTGCGCTGCTGCAGCCGACCGCCGCCGCCCACGGCCAGGCCCAGGCGCAGTTGCTGCGGATGTCCCATCTCGCCTTCGCTGGCATCGAAGCGATGACGCAGCAGCACCACCGCACCATCGTCGCTGGCGTAGGCCGCAGGGGCCTGCGACCGGGTTTCCTGCAGGAGCTGGTCGGCGAGGGCGGGCATCACGGATCCGGGAATGGAGCGGCGCTGCCGGAAATGGAGTGGCGGCAGGGTGCGAATGTTACAGAATAACACTCTTGTCCCGCGCTGCCGCCGCCCGCGCGTCCGCCACTCCATCCGTCGAGGTTCCCGCTTTGAAGTCGTCCACGCCTGCTGCCGCGCTCATCGCAGCATCCCTGCTCGTTCCTGCCTTGCCCGCCCTTGCCCAGCAGGCCGACCCGGCCACGCTCGACGGTGTCCGCGTCACCGGTTCCAAGCGCGATACCCCATACCTGAAGAGCGATCTGTCGGTGACGGTGCTCGACAGGCAGGCGCTGAAAGAAGCGGGCGTCACCGAGTTCCGTGACCTCGACAAGCTCGCGCCCAACGTGAAGTTCAACGCAATGGGGCAGCTCAGCAACATGTTCATCTCGATCCGCGGCATCGAGTCCAATCCATTCCTGGTCAATCGTGCCTCGGTCTACATCGATGGCATTCCGTTCCGCGAGCTGAGCAATGCCGTGCTCAACCAGGTCGAGTCGGTGGAGGTGCTGCGCGGCCCGCAGGGCACGCTGTACGGCGCCAACAGCGAATCCGGCCTGGTACTGGTGCGCACACGCGGCCCGGCCGATGCGCGCGAGGGCGAGATCAATGTGCGCAGCACCTGGTTCGGCAACGGCAATGGCACCGCTCTCGATGGCTTCCTGGCAGGGCCGCTGAACAAGACGGGCAGCCTGTCCGGCTCGGTGGCGTTCATGGGCTCCGATGAGGACGCCTACCTGAAGAACCTCACACCTTCCGGTGCGCGCGGCAAGGTCGGCGAAGGCTACCTGCAGGGCAAGCTGCGCTGGCGGCCGAGCGATTACGTTTCGGTGAACGCGCTGGCCTATCATCTGCGCACCCGCGCGCCGGGCATGTTCGAGTATGAATACCTGCCGCTGGATACCGGCCTCTACAACCGCACCTACGGCACATCGCTCAATGGCGGCCGCCGTGCCGGTGACTTCACCTACATCAACGATGCCCCCAAGCGCACCGAAAAGGACGAAACGGTGGGCGGCCTCAGTGCGCAATGGCAGCTGCAGGCCGGCACGCTGGACGTGGCCGCTTCCTGGCGGGACGAGGAGGTGACCTCGGCCGGCTACGACTTCGACATGACCAACAGCCCGGCATTGGCCGGCCGCATCTACGACAGGAAGAAGGAATGGACGGCCGAGGCGCGCTTCAGCTCGCCCAGCGACCAGGCGTTGACCTGGATGGCCGGTGTGTCGACCTACCGCAACAGCAAGGATTCGATCCTCGGCACCTTCGTCGGCCCGGCGCTGCACGGGCTGGACAGCTACAACCTGGCACCGCGGCAGACCTCCAAGGGCGAGGACTACAGCGTCTTCGCCACCGCCAGCTATACCTTCCCGGCGGTGCCGAAGCTGACCGCCAGCGCCGGCCTGCGCCATGAGCAGGCACGGCGCTCCACCGAACAGCGTGCCGGTGCGCTGGACCTGGGCGCCGGTGGCCGCGTGCTGTACCGCGATGCCGCGCTGGCGCATACCTTCTCGGCCACGCTGCCGCGGGTGTCGCTGCGCTACGACGCCACTGACGACCTGTCCTTCTACGCGGCCTCGGCCAAGGGCTACATTCCGGGTGGCTTCAATCTGGCTGCGGCGCAGAGCGATGTGGTCAACGACAAGGTGCTGCGCTACGAGTCCGAGCGCATGTGGAGCCATGAGCTGGGCTTCAAGATGAACCTGGCCGGCGGTCGTGGCCACATCGGCGGCGCGCTGTTCCACATCACCTCGGACAACTGGCAGGAGATCCAGGTGGCCACCGATGCCAACGGCCGCCCGATCTCGTCGGACTACGTAGGTTCGGATGCCTCGATCCGTTCGCGTGGTGCCGAGCTGGAGGGCGTGTTCGAAGTGCTGCCGGGCTTCACCCTGATGGCGAATGTGGGCTACGTCGATGCGAAGTACACCAAGCTGTGGGTCAGCGTGGACCAGAACCTGGATGGCAAGCGGGTCAAGCTGACCCCTCACTACACTGGCTATCTGGCGGCGCGCTATCAGTTCGACTCCGGCATCCATGCACGGCTGGAATCGCAGTTCACCGGCTCCAGTGCACTGGATGAACGCAACCGCGCGTTCCAGCCCGCAGTGGCCGTGCTCGGTGCGCAGCTGGGCTACGAGACCGGGCCGTGGAGCGCGCGGGTGTTCGTGCAGAACCTGACCAACAAGCGCCGCATCAACGGCCTGATCTTCGACAACCTGGCCTTCGGGCGCGACGGAAACTACTACGGCCCGGTCGACAGCCCGCGGATCTTCGGCGCGGAAGTGGGGTACCGCTTCTGACGAATCCACGGTAGATCCACGCCAAGCGTGGATGGCGGCACCCCGCCGGGCATGGCCCGGCGCTATCGTGGGCCGTGCAATGCCCGCCGGTTGCCGATGTGCGCGCATGCCAGCAGCACGCCACCGCAGGCGGTGGCCACGCCATGCCAGAGCAGTGATTCCTTCAAGGGCAGGTACAGCGACGCTGACACCAGCAGGATCGCGCCAACCACGGCCAGCCGCACCGGCAGCCAGCGCCCATGCCGGTGCAGCCCGGCCGTGGTACTGGCCAGCGCCAACGTCGAGGCCATCAATGCGAACAACCATTCCCAGCGCGACATCATCAACAGCAGCGTCATCACGCCGTGGCCGGGGTGCTGGAACGAGCGCAGCGCCATCATTGCCGCTGGCACGAAGGCCAGCAGCAGTGGCAGGGCGATGCAATGGGCGGCGCAGGCCAGCGACAGCCAGGCGCCGGCCAGATCGAAACGGGGATGCCAGCGTGCCGAAGTTGGCGGCTGGGCCAGAGCCCTTGCGGGGGTCGGGGGGATGTGGTCCATTATGTTACATAGTAACAATTGGAGTCTCCCCCATGAAGCTTCCTGCTGCTCTTTTCCTGCTGCTGGCTGCCAACGCGGCGCAGGCACACGATGTCCGCCAGCACGCGCCACACGTGCACGGCCAGGCCACTGTTGATCTCGCTCTCGACCAGGGAACGCTGGAGTTCGCCCTGCAGGCGCCGGGCATCGGCATTCTTGATTTCGAGCGACCGCCCGCCAACGCGACCGAGCAGGCGGCACTGTCGCGCGCCACGGCATTGCTGAAGGGCGGCAGCTGGGTCACCCTGCCCACCGCCGCCAACTGCCGCCTGGCCAGCGGTAAAGCCGATGCAGAGGGCTTCGACGCGACGGCCGCCGCGCCGCCGCCAGGGCAGCATCGGCACGCAGGTTTCAGCGCAACGCTGCAGTACCACTGTGCCAAACCTGCCGAGCTGCGCGCCATCGTCTTACGCCTTCCCGTGCTGTTCCCCGGCCTGCACGAAGTCATCGTCAACAGTGCGACCGCCAACGGCCAGGACCGCAGCGTGCTGAGTGCCGACAACCTGCGCGTGGTGCTGGCGCCGTGAGCACGCCAGCGGTGATTGCACTGGAGGATGTGCAGTTCGGCTACGCAACACGCCTGGTGCTGGACATCCCGCAGCTGCTGATAGAGCAGGGCAGCAGCGTGTTGCTGCGCGGAATCAGTGGCGGTGGCAAAAGCACCCTGCTGGGCCTGCTGGCGGGTGTGCTGCTGCCCGGCAAGGGCCGTGTCGAGGTGGCCGGCCAGGCGTTGCAGGGCATGAGAGGTGCCGCGCGCGATCGCTTCCGTGCCGATCACCTGGGCGTGATCTTCCAGCAGTTCAACCTGCTGCCGTTCCTCAGCGTGCGCGACAACATCGCGCTTGGCCTGCGCTTTTCTCCGGTGCGCAGTGAGCGCATCAGCGGGCCGCTGGACGACGAGATCCTGCGCCTGCTGGAAGCGCTGCAGCTGGACCCGGCGCTGTCCAAGCGTGCGGCCGGTACCCTGAGTGTCGGCCAGCAGCAACGCGTGGCCGCCGCACGCGCCCTGATCGGCCGCCCCGCAGTACTGCTGGCCGACGAGCCGACCTCGGCGCTGGATCGCCAAGCCGCGACCGCCTTCCTGCAGCTGATGTCCGCACAGTGCCGGGCCGCCGGTACCACGGTTCTGGTGGTCAGTCACGATGCAAGCCTGCAGCCCTTGTTCGACCGCACCATCGCGTTGTCGCAGATCAATCACGCAGGTGGCACCCATGCTTGAACTTGCCTGGGCCAGCCTGCGCAGCCGCGCATTGAGCGTCAGCCTCACCGTGCTGGTGATCACCCTCAGCGTGGTGCTGCTGCTCGGTGTTGAGCGCGTGCGCACGCAGGCGCACGAAGGTTTCGCCAGCACCGTCTCAGGCACTGACCTGATCGTCGGTGCCCGCTCCGGGCCGGTGAACCTGCTGCTGTATTCGGTGTTCCACATCGGCGACCCGACCAACAACGTGTCCTGGCAGTCCTACCAGGAGCTGTCCTCGCTGCCGCAGGTGAAGTGGGCGGTGCCATTGTCGCTGGGCGATTCGTGGCGCGGCTACCGGGTGGTCGGCACCAGTGGCGGCTACTTCGAGCACTATCGTTACGGCGCGGGGCATGCGCTGGCATTTGCGCAGGGGCGGCCGTTCGACGATCTGTACGACGCCGTGATCGGCGCAGAGGTGGCGCACGCGCAGAAGGTCGGCCTCGGCGACGAGATCGTGCTGGCCCATGGCACCGGCGCGGTCACGTTGGCCACGCATGCCGACAAGCCGTTCCGTGTGGCTGGCATCCTGCAGCGCACCGGCACGCCGGTCGATTCGTCGGTGCTGGTCTCGCTGCCGGCCATCGAGGCGATCCATGTCGACTGGCGCTCCGGCGTGCAGCTGCGCAGCCAGAGCGTCAGCGCCGAGCAGGCGCGCCATCTGGACCTGACCCCGACCAGCATCACCGCCTTCATGCTTGGCCTGAATTCGCGCATCGCCACGTTCTCGGTACAGCGCAGGATCAACGAGTATCCGGATGAGGCGATGCTGGCGATCCTGCCCGGCGTGACCCTGCAGCAGCTGTGGCAGTCACTGGGCACGGCCGAGCGGGCTCTGCAGCTGATCAGCGCGATGGTGGTGCTGCTGGGCATGTTCTCGCTGGTGGCGCTGCTGGTCTCGACCCTGCAGGAGCGCCGGCGCGAGATGGCGGTGCTGCGTGCCATCGGTGCACGCCCTGGCTATATCGCCAGCCTGCTGGTGGTGGAGGCGGTTGCGACCAGCGCGTTTGCCTGCGTGCTCGCACTGGCCGCACTGGTGGTGGCCAGCCTGGCCGGGCGTGGCTGGGCGCTGGCCAACTTTGGCCTGTCGATCACCCACATCTGGCCGGATGGCCGCGAACTGGCGTGGGTCGCAGGTGTGCTGGCGATCAGCGCGGTGGCCGGCCTGGTACCGGCGCTGCTGGCCTATCGGCGCACGCTGGCCGATGGCCTGTCACCCGGGGGCTGAGCATGCGCTGGTTGCCGCTGTTGCCAATCTTGCTGGTGCTGAGCGCCTGCGAACACCCGGTCGATACCGGCGTGCAGGCGCTGACACCGTCGCCGGTGATCGATCGCGATGCCCCGGCAGCTGCCGAGGAACAGGAACTGGACTGGTTGCAGATGATGCCGAAGGAAGAACTGGCGGCGCTGGAGCGTGGCGAGGGCCCGGAGGTCGAGCACAACGGCAACCGGCGCATGCCGCAGTTCGGTACGTTCCGCACCGTGGACACCGTATTGCAGCGGCCGGTGCGCTTGCCGGGTTACGTGGTGCCGCTGGCCAACGCGCAGGACGGGCGGCTGACCGAATTCCTGTTCGTGCCGTACTACGGCGCCTGCATCCATGTGCCGCCGCCACCGCCGAACCAGATCGTGCACGTGGTGCTGCCGCGCCCGATCGAGATGCCGGACATGTATTCGCCGTTCTTCCTGGCCGGTACCCTGCGTGCCGAACGGCTGGACGATGATCTGGCCGGTTCCGCCTACACCATGCGTGACGCACAGCTGAGGCCGTATGAACCGTAGCGTCCTGATCGGACTGACCTGCTGCCTGGGCCTGTTGGGGTGTACGCAGGCGGGTGGGGGAGCCACCACCGGCGCCGCAGCACCGGCACAGCCGGCCACGACCGAAGCGCCCATCGCTCGCTGGGACGCGTTGCGGCCCGACGAAGTGACCTACCAGCGCCCGCCGCCGCAGATCGGCCTGTCACGCAATGGCATGGACGGGGTGGGCGGGCTGATCGATGACACCGGCTCGGGCACGCCACCGGGGCAGGAGATCGACCATTCCAGCCCGGATCGCGCCAAGCAGTTCGGCTCTTCGCGCGTGGTCGACGCTGTCGACGGTCGCGCGGTGGATCTGGATGGCTACGTGGTGCCGCTGGGCACCAACGACGCCGGGCTGGTGGATGAACTGCTGTTCGTGCCGTTCTACGGTGCCTGCATCCATGTGCCACCACCGCCACCGAACCAGATCATCCATGTGACCCTGGCCACGCCGATCGCACTGGGAGACCTGTGGGACCCGTACCGGCTTGCCGGCCGCCTGCAGGTCAAGCGCTTCGATGCGGATATCGCCAGCGCGTCCTACGACGCGGCTGCGGCGACACTGACGGCGATCCACAATTGATGCGTGCGCGCTGGACCATCGTTGCAGCAGCCTTGCTGGTGGTGGTTGCGCTGCTGGTGTGGTGGCAGCGGCAGGCTGCACCCATCGCGCCACCCGCGATCGCATTTCCGCCGCCTTCGTCCGATGCCCGCCAGCGCATCGAACAACGCCTCGGCGAAGACCACGCTTTTCGCAACGACGTGCTGTTCCTGCTTGCGGCGACCTTGCGCGACCGCTGCCAGCCGGCGCAGGCGGGACTGCTGGCGCGCATGGCCAATCGTGCATCGCTGCCGGTGCTGGCGGCGGTCAGTGCGGTGACCCAGCAGGATCCATCACTAGACCGGCCGATCTACCAGTACATCCAGCATCGGGCGGACGCGACGCCGTGTGGCCAGCCGCTGCAGATGCCGCTGGCCGGTGGACGCAGCATGGCCGTGGACATCGAGCAGTACGCGCGCACCTTCCCGGACAGCTATTTCGACCCGCAGCGCAGCAGCGAGCCGCGTGATTTCGGCGGTCTGTCGCTGCAGCAGCGGGCCGGTAACGCCTGCAACAGCGTGGTGTATTCGGTGTTGCCGCTGGGTGGCACCGATTGGCGGTGCAGCAGCCTGCGCGCCAATGCCCGTGCGCGGGTGCGCGGGCTGTGCGAGGACGAACTGCGGCGCCAGCATGGGGCAACGGGCGGGGAACTGGACATGGCCGTAGGGCAGGGCATGCAGGGTGCGGTGGTGTCGGCGATTGCCGCGCTGCCGGAAGACTGCCGATAAGCGTTTGCCAGTAGAGCCTGGCCATGCCTGGCTGGCGGTTCAGCCAAGCAGACTTGCCCCTACAGACCCTGAACTGGTGGATTCCGAAGGTCATAACTATACAGGACATCCGGTATAGTTATGACCGTATTCCACCCCCACCAGGTTCTCCCATGGCTTTGTCCCAGCCCCTGGCCGGTGCTCCGGCCCTGTCGCGTGCCCGTCGCTGGGCGCTGTTGTTCACCGTCGCCGCCGGCCTGTTGCTGGTTACGCTCGACAACTCCGTGCTCTACACCGCACTACCCACCCTGACCGAGGAACTCTCGGCCAGTGCCGGCCAGGCACTGTGGATCATCAACGCTTATCCGCTGGTGATGGCCGGCCTGCTGCTCGGCGCTGGCACGCTCGGTGACCGCATCGGTCATCGCCGCATGTTCCTGATCGGCCTGGTGGTTTTCGGCACCGCCTCGCTGGCGGCGGCCTTCGCCGACAGCGCCGCACAGCTGATCGCCGCCCGTGCGTTCCTGGCGGTCGGTGCAGCGGCAATGATGCCGGCCACGCTGGCGCTGATCGGCCTGAGCTTCCACGAAGAGCGCGAGCGCAACATTGCCATCGCGATCTGGGGCTCGGTGGCCATCGTCGGTGCGGGCCTGGGTCCGATCATCGGCGGCTGGCTGCTGCAGCACTTCTGGTGGGGCTCGGTGTTCCTGATCAACGTGCCGGTGGTGGTGGTGGCCTTCGTCGCTACCCTGCTGCTGGCACCGGAAGGCCAGCGCGATACCTCGCGGCCGTGGGACCTGGTGTCTTCGTTGCTGGCATTGGCGGCGCTGTCCGGCCTGGTGCTGGCGATCAAGTCGCTGATCGCCACGCCGCCGTCGTATGCGCTGGGTGCCGGTGCGCTGCTGCTGGCCGTCATCAGCGGCGCGGTGTTTGCACGTCGCCAGCAGCAGTTGCCGTACCCGTTGCTGGACTTCGCGATCTTCCGCAATCCGGCGTTCCTGGCCGGTACGCTGTCGGCGGTATTCACCCTGTTCGCGATGGCTGGCCTGCAGCTGGTCACCACCCAGCGCTTCCAGCTGGTGGCGGGCTTCACGCCGCTGCAGGCAGGCCTGCTGGTATCGGTGGCGGCGCTGGGCAGCCTGCCGAGTGCACTGCTGGGTGGCAGCATCCTGCACCGCGTGGGCCTGCGCCCGCTGATCTGCGGCGGCCTGGCCGCAGGTGCGCTGGGTGTCGGCGTGGTGGCGTTCGGCTTCCCGCACGGCCTCGGCTGGGTGGTGGCCGGCATGGCGATCACCGGTTTCGGCATGGGCTCGGCCATCTCGGTGGCATCCACTGCCATCCTCAACAATGTGCCGGCGCACCGCGCGGGCATGGCCTCGTCGGTGGAAGAGGTGTCCTACGAGTTTGGTGGCCTGCTCGCGGTGGCGATGCTGGGCAGCCTGAGTGCGGCAATGTACGGCGCCTTCCTGCCGGTCTCGGCGGACATGCCTGAGCTTGCCCGTGACGGCTTCACCCAGGCGCTGCATGCCGCACGCGAAAGCGGGCAGGGCGAGTGGTTCGCGCTGGCTGCGGCCGCATATGACCGTGGCTACCAGATCGTGCTGCTGGTGATCACGGTGGTGCTGGCAGTGGGCGCGGCGATCATCGCGCGCCTGCTGCGGGGGCGCGTCGGTGGCCGCGAGGGTGCGGCCGATCGCGTAAAATGACGCGATGAGAACCAGCAAGCGCGACCGCATCCTCGACGCCGCCGTCAACGTGATCAATCGTGACGGCGTGCGCGCGGTGACCTTCGAGTCGGTGGCCGCCGAGGCCAAACTGACCCGCGGCGGCCTGCTGTATCACTTCCCGTCGCGCGAGGCGCTGCTGCGCGGCATCGACGAGCATCTGGTGCAGGCCTGGGAAGCGTCGATGGAATCGCTGCTGGGCAAGACCGCAGGTGAGGCCACGGCGCTGGAGCGCTACCAGACCTTCGTGCGCGTCTCGGCGCAGAGCGCCACCCGTGCCGAGCTGATGTTCATGCTCGAATCGGCCGACCCGGACGCCGACGAGCGTCCGTGGGGACCGGCAGTGCGGCGCTGGGCACCGTTGCCGCCGTCGGCCGGACAGAATGACCCGGCCGCGCTCGACAGCTTCGTGGCGCGGCTGGCGGCCGATGGCCTGTGGATCTATGAAGCGATGTACGAAGGGCAGTTGGATGAAAGCGTGCGCGCCCAGGTGGCCGAACGCATCGCCGGGCTGCTGGCGAAGTCTGATGGGACGTCCAGCTGAGCCGTCGACCGACGCGGGGACGCCGCTCCTGGTAGAGCCGACCGCTGGTCGGCTGCTCACGAAAATCCCGCGCTTCGCGCGATAGTCGACCAGCGGTCGACTCTACCCCTCATCCATTTACCCAGCCTGCGCTGCACTCGCGGCCAACCACGCCCTCGGCGAAGCCCCCAACCGCTTGCGGAACGCCTTCGACAACGACGCGGTATCGGCAAACCCCACCTCGATCGCCACCTGCTTGACCGCCACGCCCGCACGCAGCTGCGCGCAGGCCAGGCTCAGCCGCCAATCCAGCAGATAACTGGCCGGCGTCGCCTGCATCACCTCCTTGAAGACCGCTGCGAACGCGCTGCGCGACATGCCAGCGGTGGCGGCCATGCGCGGCAGCGTCCACTCGTCCTGTGGCGCCTGGTGCATTGCCACCAGCGTACGTGCGAGCCGCGCATCGGACAGCCCGCGCATCAGCCCATGGCTGACCCCGGCCGCATCCGGATGGTCCACCACCCAGCGCAGGATCTGGATCAACGCCACCTCGAACAGGCGGTTGGTCAGCAGCCGCGAACCGCAGCGTTGGCGGTCGGCCTCGGTGAACAGCAGATGCAGGGTGTCGTCCAGCTCGTCGATCGCGGCCAGTGGCACCACCATCACCGGCGGTAGCGACTGCACGATGGGATTGCGCGCGCCGCCATCGAAGTCGAGTGTGGCGCAGGTGAAGTCCGGGCCATCCAGCGGCGCATTGAAGAACACATGATGCAGCGGCTGCGGGTACAGCAGCAGGCTCGGGGTGTCGATCTTCAACCGCGGCAGCGCGATATCGCCGTCGGGGTGACGGACCTCCATTTCACCCTGGCGCAGGATGTGCAGGAACGCACGACCGGGCTGCGGCTCGAAGACATGGCGCCCGCACAGAGGTCCGCTGTGGAACAGCGCGGCCTGCACTCGGAAGCGTTCCAGCAGAGAGGAGAGGCGGTCGGGTGCGGAGGTGTCGGTGGGCATGCTCATGGACGACTGGACAACATGTGTGGCTAATTACGACCAATACGTCCGTAGAGTCTACCTAGGATGAGCGGGTCGTCCAATCCGGGCGCTTTCCCAAGGAGATCCACCATGTCCCGTGTCCCCCTGATCGATGCCGCCAACACCACCGCCGACCGCCAGGCCCTGCTGGGCCAGGTCCACGCCGCGTTCGGCGCCACTCCGGCCATGTTCCGCGCCGTGGCCAACTCGCCGGCCGCCCTGCAGAGCATGTGGGGTTCGTTCGGCGCGCTGGGCGGCGGTCGCCTGTCGCCGTTGCTGGGTGAGCAGATCGCCGTGGCCATCGCCAACCGCAATGCCTGCGAATACTGCCTGGCGGCGCACACCGCACTGGGTCGCAAGGCTGGTGCCAGCAGCGAGCAGATGGCCGCCGCGCAGATCGGCCAGTCCAGCGATCCGGCCACCTCGGCGGCACTCGACTTCGCGCTGAAGGTGGTTGAACAGCGTGCACAGATCACCGACGGTGATGTGCAGGCGCTGCGCGCAGCCGGCTTCGATGACGAGCAGATCGTCGAGATCCTCGCCCATGTGGCGCTCAACCTGTTCACCAACTACGTCAACGTGGCGTTCGACGTGCCGGTGGACTTCCCCAAGGTGGCGCTGCGCTGAGGTCCATCAGGCCGGGGGCGTCTTGCTCCCGGCCGTTCTCAGTTATCGTGGCTGTCGTCCGCCTGCAGCCGCTCGGGGTGCGTATACACATTGAACCCGCTCTCCCGCGCGAATCCGACCAGGCACAGTCCGGCACTGCGGGCCAGGTCGATCGCCAGCGCGGTCGGCGCCGACACCGCTGCCAGCACGCTGGCACCCGCACGTATCGCCTTGCTGACCATCTCATAGCTGGCGCGGCTGGAAATCACCAGCAACCCACCGTCGATGGCGTGCTCGTTGTGATGCAGGGCGCCGATCAGTTTGTCCAACGCATTGTGACGGCCCACATCCTCGCGCACCCAGCCAATCCGCCCGCTGGCATCGGCCCAGGCTGCGGCGTGCGTCGATCCACTCACCGCATTCATCGGCTGATGCTGCGCCAGCGTGGCCAGTGCCCGCTGCAACGCGGCATGCGGATAGGTGCGACGCTCGCGGATCTGCGGCAGCGGGCGCAGCACATCCTCCAGCTGGCGCGTGCCGCACAGGCCGCAGCCACCGCGACCGGGCAGCAGGCGCCCATTGGCCGGATCCAGATCGGCACCGGGTGCGTCTTCGGAAACGGTCATCTGCAGTTCGATACCCTCCAGCTGCGGACGGACCTCGATCGACAGCAGTTGCGAGGGCGCAGTGATCAGCCCCTCGCTGAGCGAGAAACCCAGCGCGAAGTCTTCCAGGTCGCAGGGCGTGGCCATCATCACCGCGAAGGCGGCCCCGTTGTAGCGCAGTGCAACCGGCACTTCCTCGGCCACCACGTCGACCTGCTGCTGGTGCCCCTCGCTGCGCCAGCGCTGCAACGGGCGCTGGGCCGTACCGGCAGGCGGGATGTGCGGCGGGGTCGAGTCAGGCATGCAGCGCGTCCGGGCAAGGGAAATACGCAGGTGGTGGACCACCCACGGCTTCGAGAATAGCGCAGTGGCCGGGCGCTGACGCGGGTGTAACCGTTGTCATGGCACGCTGCGCTGAAAACAGCGCCTGCCTCTGGCGAAGCGGCCTTGTCCGTGCTTGACTGCGGGGCTGGCCGCGCTGCAGAAGCCGCATCTGGCCCGTCTCGCGCCGTTGATTGCTGTGTTCCTCCCGCCAGGTTCCCGAACATGTCCGAGCAGAAGCCGCCGCGTTACAAGCCCTACAACCAGCCGGCCGGTGGCTGGGGTGCCGCCGGCGCCACGGCCAAGGTGCTGTTGCAGCAGAGTGTGATCGGCAAGGGCTCGAAGGCGCTGCTGGCGATGAACCAGCCCGGTGGCTTCAAGTGCCCCAGCTGCGCGTTCCCCGATGCCGACGAACGCAAGAAACTGGAATTCTGCGAGAACGGTGCCAAGGCGCTGGCCTGGGAAGCCACCCAGTTCCGTGCTGGCCGCGAGCTGTTCGCCCAGCACACGGTCACCGAGCTGATGGCGCAGACCGACTACTGGCTGGAGATGCAGGGCCGGCTGACCGAGCCGATGCGCTACGACGCGTCCACCGATCATTACGTTCCGTGCAGCTGGGACGAGGCGTTTGCCTTGATCGGCCGTCATCTGCAGGCGCTGGACAGTCCGCACCAGGCCGAGTTCTACACCTCCGGCCGCACGCCCAACGAAGCCGCGTTCCTGTATTCGATCTTCGTGCGCGAGTTCGGCACCAACAATTTCCCGGACTGCTCGAACATGTGCCACGAGCCGACCAGCCGCGGCCTGCCGCCGGCCATCGGCGTGGGCAAGGGCACCATCGTGCTGCAGGATTTCGAGCACGCCGAGGCGATCTTCGTGATCGGCCAGAACACCGGCACCAATTCGCCGCGGATGATGAGCAACCTGGTCGAGGCGCGCAAACGCGGCATCCCGATCGTGGCGGTCAACCCGATGCCCGAGCGCGCGCTGATCCGTTTCGCCGAACCGCAGGACATGGTGCAGATGGCCACGTTCGGTTCGACCGAGATCACCAGTGAGTTCGTGCACATCCGCATCGGCGGCGACCTGGCCCTGATCAAGGGCATGATGAAGGTGATGTTCGAGCGCGAAGCGCAGGGCGAGCGCGTGCTTGACCACGATTTCCTGGCCGAGCACACGGTGGGCCTGGACGCACTGCGCGATGACGTGCTGGCGCAGGACTGGGACGAGATCGTGCAGGTTTCCGGCATCACGCAGGCGCAGATCCGCCGCTGCGCCGAGATCTACATCCGCTCCAAGGCCACGGTGATCTGCTATGGCATGGGCCTGACCCAGCATCAGTATGGTTCGACCCTGCTGCAGCAGGTGGCCAACCTGCTGTTGCTGCGTGGCAACTTCGGCAAGCCCGGTGCCGGCATCGGGCCGATCCGTGGCCATTCCAACGTGCAGGGCGACCGTACCGTCGGCATCGACGAGAAACCCAAGCCGGCCTATCTGGACCGCGTGCAGCAGGTGTTCGGCTTCAATCCGCCGCGCGAGCACGGTCATCACGTGGTCGAATCGATCGAGGCGATGCTGGACGGCAGCGCCAAGGTGTTCATCGGTATGGGTGGCAACTTCATCCACGCCGTGCCCGATACACCGCGCGCGTACGAGGCCATGCGCGGCCTGGAGCTGACGGTCGGCATCGCCACCAAGCTCAATCGCGGTCACCTGGTGCACGGCCGCGATGCCTTGATCCTGCCGGTGGTCGCGCGTTCGGAGCGCATCGTTACGTCTGCCGGCGAGCAGTTCGTCACCATCGAGGACGCGATGTCGAACGTGACCGCTTCGCGCGGCGTGCTCGAGCCGGTCAGCACGGACGTGCTCCCGGAGGTCGAGATCGTCTGCCGCATGGCGATGGCAACATTGCCGCACAGCAAGGTCGACTGGGCGAGGTGCATGCATGACTACGCTCCCATCCGGGAGCTGATCGCGGCGGTGTACCCGGAGATCTACACCGGCTTCAACGAGCGCATCCAGCAGCCGCACGGCTTCCATCTGGACATTCCACCGCGCCGTCGAGTGTGGCCCACGCCCAACGGCAAGGCCAACATCCTGGTGATGCCAGGCCTGGACGTGGACGCGCCGGTGGACGATCCCGGGATGCTGCGGTTGGCCACGGTGCGCTCGCACGACCAGTACAACACCACCATCTACAGCTACAACGACCGCTACCGCGGCGTGTACAACGATCGCATGGTGCTGTTCATGAACATCGAGGATCGGCTGGCGCGCGGGCTGGAGAAGGAGGCGCTGGTCAGCCTGGAGACAATCAGCGGCGATGGCGTGCAGCGGCGCATCGAAGGCCTGACCGTGCTGGACTACCCGATGCCGCGCGGCGCCCTGGCCGGTTACTACCCAGAACTGAACCCGTTGTTGCCGCTGGACTACTACGACCGGGTCAGCGGTACCCCAGCGGCCAAGTCGATTCCGGTAAGGATGCGGGCGATGGCCGAGGCGATTGCGTGATGCGTTCATCGGCTATCATCGTCCGGTGAACCTGCCTGGCCTGTTGCTGCGATGGATGCTTCTCCTTGCCCTGGTGCTGAATGCACCGGCGCTTGCGGTTGCCTCATCCTCGTACGCGGCGCAGTCCAGCGCGGACCATTGCGCCGCACCGCATTCGGCGGCCATGGCCGGATGCTGCGACGAGGCAGCATCAACGGTCTGCCAGAGCGATGAGTGCGAATGCCCGCCGGCCAGCCTCGGCATGCTGGCCACCCTGAGCGGAACGCCAGCGTCACCCTGGCGCGAGGCGCCTTTGCC
This sequence comes from Stenotrophomonas sp. TWI1409, assembly GCF_039673015.1. NCBI lineage: Bacteria > Pseudomonadati > Pseudomonadota > Gammaproteobacteria > Lysobacterales > Lysobacteraceae > Stenotrophomonas > Stenotrophomonas sp. TWI1409. Next base: position 9,869 of record NZ_JBDJKU010000053.1, on the reverse strand, counting down.
AGCCAGCACCCAGCAACGCGCACCGCCGCCGTTGCCGGATCCGCTACGGCCGCCCATCGTGTGATTCCCTGCAGGCCTCAAGCGCCTGCCGTAGCCGCTCGACTCATTCTCGACTCTGCCTGTGCCTTCGATGCGCAGGCAGCGGGCCGCGTTGCCCGCATCTGCAAAGGAATCAACACCATGAACCGTTCTCTCTCCCTCGGCCTGCTGCTGGGCACCGTGCTGGCCACCACCGCCTGCGCGCGTGCTGCCGAAGAATCGCCTGCTGCGCCGGTTTCCAGCCAAGCCCCGGCGGCACCGATCAAGGCCAGCCCGTCGCAGGTGGATCCGGCACTGCCTATCGCCATCGTGCACAAGACCGCCAGCTGCGGCTGCTGCGGTATCTGGGTCGACCACCTGAAGGCCGAAGGCTTCCAGGTGGATGTGCGCAATACCGATGACATGAACCCGATCAAGGTCCGGCTGGGTGTGCCGGTCGGCAAGGCGTCCTGCCACACCGCCGAGATCGGTGGTTACGTGGTTGAAGGCCATATCCCGGCCGAAGACATCAAGCGACTGCTGGCCGAGCGGCCGGCCGCGCGCGGCCTGGTGTTGCCGGGCATGCCGGCCGGCTCGCCGGGCATGGAAATGCCGGATGGCTACGTGCAGCCGTACACCGTTGAACTGGTGCGCAACGATGGCACCACCGAGCCGTTTGCCCAGCACGGCCAGGGCGGCTGACAGGCGGCGGTGCCGGTCGTCCTGACCGGCACCCTTCGGAGAGCCGAGCCCACCCTCGGCGTGCTCTTTGTAGAGTCGAGCCGTGCTCGACTGCTCTGCTTCAGTCGAGCAAGCTCGACTCTACAGAATCAGCGGGCCCCGGCTGTTTCCTTGGCCAGCTGTGCGTCGAACTTCTGTTCGGCCGCATCCGCGTAGGCCTTGCAGGTCAGTGCCTTGGCGCTGGCCTTGCTGCCGGAGGCGTAGTCCCAGTTGCTGGCACCCGGATGCGGGGTCAGCAACACGTCGCAGGGCAACGCCCGCACCGTCGCGAAGCTGCGTTTGTAGTCATCGACCAGGCGCGGATAGCGCGCATTGCCCTGCAGCTGGTAGCCCGGTGCACTCAGGCTGTCGGCATAGGCGATGCGCACCGGCTTGCCCTCGCGGGTATCGCTCCAGGTCCACGCGGTGCTGCCCGGGGTGTGCCCGGGCATGAAGTGCGCTGTGAATTCGATGCCGCCCACCTCGACCACCTCGCCATCCATCACGATGCGGTCTGCACTGGCAGGCGGGTAGGTGATGCCATCGCCGAAGTGCAGATCATCGCTGCCACCACGTGCCAGCAGCACCGCCGATTCCGCGTTGGCGACCACGTGCGCGCCGCTGCGGCGCTTCAGTTCCGCCACTGGGCCTGCATGGTCGGCATGCGCATGGCTGAGCAGGATCAGACGCAGGTCCTGCGGTGCCACGCCGCGTGCCTTCATGTTGTCGAGCAGGTGGCCGGCCATCTGTGGCATGCCGCCGTCCAGCAGCACCGCACCTTCGCTGGTCTGTACCAGCAGCGCGGTCAGGTTCTCGGTGCCGATCTGCCAGGTGTGGTCAGCAATCTGCAGCGGTGCCATCGGCTGCAGCCAGGAAGCATCCACGGTGTAGGCCCGCAACTGCGGCAGTGGTGCCTCGGCGGCGCTGGCGTGCGCGACCGGAAGAACAGCGGCCAGTGTGACGGCGAGCAGGGAAAAACGCATGGTTCACGTCCGTTTGAAGGAGGCCCAGAAACTAGCATGGGCCTCCTTCATCGCGTCGCGCATAGATTTCATGGCTCCCATAAGGGCGCCATGGATCAGTACCGGTACTGCCACCCCAGCGTCAGCACCCGGCCGCGGCCCGAAAAATAGCTCGGGTTCGACGGCGTGGTCTGCGAGTAGTAGCTGATGTACTGCTTGTTCGCCAGGTTCTGCACGCCCAGCGTGAAGGCGTGCTTGTCCAGCACGTAGCGGGCCACAAGGTCCAACGTGGTGTAACCCTTGAACTCCGCCACCCGCGCGCCACGCAGGTCGAAGTCGCGGTCGAAGGCGTGGCTGGCCTGCAGGCGGGTGCTCAGCTGTGGTGTCCAGCTCTGCTCCCAGAATGCGGTCAGCCGGTTCGGCGCGATGTTGACGCCGGCCAGGTCGCTGTCGAGGCGGCCATCGACGTCGGCATCGTAGCGGCCGTTGGCCCGTGCATAACCCAGGCCCAGCTGGCTGTCGCCCAGGCGCAGGCGCAGGTTGCTTTCGAAGCCCTCCACGCGGGTGGCCTGGCGCTGCACCGCATAGGCATCGATGCCCGGATCGTAGATCAGCACCGAGCCCAGCTTGGATTCGGAGGTGTAGTAGGCGATGTCACCGCTGAAACGACCATCGTCGTACTCCAGGCCGATCTCGCGGTTGTCCGACACCACCGGTGACAGATCAATCAGATTGTCTACGCGTTGGCCGTCGCGGTTGATTGCACGCAGCACGCGGCCAACGTCGGCCACGGTGTAGCCTTCCGAATACGAGGCGTAGGCGTTGAGGCGGTCATTGATGTACCAGACCGCGCCGAAGTTGGGCAGGGTCTCGCTCATGGTCGGCTTGCCGCCGGCCACCTTGCGTGCGCCGTAGCGGGGCAGGGTGGTGTAGTCGCCTACTTCCAGCTCGCCCTTTTCGTAGCGCAGGCCGCCGGACAGCATCAGGTGGTCGGTCGGCCACCAGTGCAGCTGCAGCAGCGGCGACAGGCTTTGATAGGTGGTCTGCGGTACCCAGTTCATGCCGCTGGCCAGCAGCACCTGGTGGGTGCGGTCGCGCAGGCCGTCAAGGCCCAAGGTCACGTCCAGCGTGGTGTCGGCGATGCGGGCCCAGCTCTGGGTCAGCTTGAAGCCGCGCTTGTCCGATTCGTTCTGGGTCTGGTCCCAGGCGGCGTTGGCGCCGGTGTTGCCCCACGGATCCCACTGGCTGGCGCCATAACGGCCTTCGAAGTCCACCGCGAAGGCCTGCGCCTGGAAGCGGCCACCGAGCAGGTCGGCGGCGCTGTAGTCCAGCGTCAACGAACGCGAGCGGTTCATCGGTGGATCCAGCGGCGTATCGCCGGGCACCGAAATGGTCGGGCGGCCGGTGCGGTAATCACCGTTCACCGCCAGGTAGTTGTCCAGCCCGCGCAGCTCGTAACGGTTGGCCATCAGCTGCAGGCGGTGGCCCTCGGCAATGTTCCAGCCCAGCTTGGCGAACACGTTCGACGAGGTCGAATCCATCAGTTCGCCCTGCGCGTTGGTACCGATCGAACGGCCCTGGCCGTCGTGATACAGGCCCTGCTTCTCATAGGCCAGGCCGGCCACCAGATCGAACTGCTCGCCGCGCACGCCGACCAGTGCCGAGCCGCGCTGGCCATTGTCATCGCGGCGGCTGGGCAGGGCCGAGCTGTAGCTGATGTTGGTGTCGAGCAGGAAGGCGCCCGGCTCGCTGGGCGCGCTGCGGGTGATGATGTTGACGATGCCGCCGGTACCGCCGATGCCCTGCAGCGCGTTGGCGCCGTGGATGACCTCGATGCGTTCGATCATCGCCGGATCGATGGTGTGCGAATCACGTGAGCCATCGCGCAGCGGCGTCGACTGCGGCACGCCGTCGACCATGTACAGGATGCCGCGGCCACGCATGGTTTCGCCGTAGTTGGACATCTTCTCGCGCGCCGGGGCAAACGCCGGGATCTGCGCCGACAGCACGCGCGAGACATCCGAGCCCAGCGCCAGCTGCTGCGCGATGTCCTCGCGGGTCAGCACGGTGATGGTGTTGGGCATCGCGGTCTCGCCCTGCGGCATGCGCGCGGTCGAGGCCGATACCGTGACGCGGGCCAGCGAAGTGGTCGTGGCAGGGGACGCTGCCGATGACGCGGCCCGGGCCGGAGCGCGGAGCTTGGGCGATGCTGGCGCGGCACTCACCACGAACACCCCCGGCGAGCGCTCCTGCATCGCCAGGCCTTGCCCGGCCAGCAGGCGCTGCAGGGCGTCGTGCGGGGTGTAGCGGCCGTCGAGGGCGGGCGCGTTGCGGCCGCTCACGCTGTCGGCCGCGAACAGCAGCTGGATGCCACTCTGCCGCGCCAGCGAGTTGAGCGAAGCCTGCAGCGGGCCGGCCGGCAGGTGCAGTTCGACGGGTGCGGACGCAGCGGTCTGCGCGGTGGCGGGCAGCGCCGCACACAGGCAGGCAACGAGCAGGGTGGGGGCCAGCCGGCGCAGCGCGGCGGGCGGAACAGGGCGGGTCATGCGGGGGTCCTTCGGAAGGGTTCAAGCACTTGCCGGATGGGACGGCGCGCAACCCACCCTCGGCGTGGCAATCAATCGCGGGCGCGCAGATGCAGGCTGCCGTCGGCGGCGGTATGCACCTGGACCGGCAGGATCTCCGGCAGCAGCGCGACCGCCGTTTCGGCACGATCGGCATCGAACACGCCCGACACCTGCAGCGGACCCAGTGCCGGGTCGTCCAGCACGATCGGACGGTCGTGATAGCGCTGCAGGATGCGCAGCACCTCGCTCAGTGGCATGCGGTCGAACTGCAGCCGGCCGGAGGTCCAGTCGGCCCGGTCCGGATCCACAGCTTCCGGCGGAGACAGCGAGCCTGGCTGGGCCAGCAGGCGCTGCCCCGGCTTCAGTCGCTGCTCGGTGCCGCCGCCATCCACGCTGACACCGACCTCGCCGCGCCACAGCGTGACTTCGCTGAGATCGCCCTGGCGGTCAACATCGAACACCGTGCCGTAGTTGCGTACCTGTACCGGCCCGGCATCAACCTGGAAGCGGCGCCACGCCGAATGCTGCACCTCGAAGCGCGCATGGCCCTGCGCCAGCAGCACCCGCCGCGAACGCAGATGGCGACGGACCTGCAGGTGGGTTCCCGCGTCGAGCAGCACGCGGCTGCCGTCCGGCAGCTCGATGTCGCGGCGCTCGCCGACGGCGGTCTGGTAGTCACGCACCTGCCAGGCCGGGTCGGCCAGCAGCAGCGCGGCGGCCGCCAGCAACAGCACCGGCAGTACCCGTTTCGCGCCAGATCCGCCGCGGCGCCGCTGCAGCTGTTCCGGGCCTGGCAACGGGAAACGCTCCTTCAGTGCCTCCCGGTGCTGATCGAGCGTGTCCTCGGCGGACGGTTCGGTGGGCTGCGACGGCGGTGCCGGATCGGGTGATGCAGGACTCACCGCAGCGCACCGTGCAGCCGGCAGTCGGCCATGGCCAGGCGCAGATGACGTTCCACTGCCTTCAGGCCGATGCCCATCCGCTGCGCCACCTCGGCCTGGGGCAGCTCGTGGATCTTGTGCAGGATGAACACCTGCTGCCGCCGGCAGGGCATGCGCTCGATGCTGGTGGTCAGCCGCTGCAGCGCCTGCTGGCCCTGTGCCTGGCGCTCGGGTCCGGGGCGCTCGCAGGCGCCTTCGGGAAGCTCGGCGCGGGGCTCCACCCAGTGCCGGCGCAGATCCTCGGCGCGGCAGCGGTCGACCGCCGCATCGTGCGCGATCCTGCGCAGCAGCGCGATCGGTTGGCGGGCGTCATGCACGGCCGGGCGTTCCAGCAGGCGCACGCAGACATCGTGCACCACTTCGCGGGCCAGCCCGGGCGAGCGGAACCGGCGATGCAGGTAGTCCACCAGTTCCTCGTAGTGGCGCACCAGCGAGGTCACCAGCGGCAGCGCAGGTGGGCGGGGAAGTGTCGGCTGGGACATCCGGACGGGCAGCAAGGGTGAAAGGCGGGTGCCGGGAGGTCATCCCTGCGCATTGACGCAATACTAATGGGAACTGTTCTCGTTTGCCATGCCGCGATCATCAGGGCGATTGTTCGCCGCGCCTGGAAAGTGAATCCACGATCATCGGCTGGAGCGCAGAATCGGCCACGGCTAGCCTGCCTGCAGGCTCAAGGAGGTGGACCATGCATGTGCTTCTGGTGATGGTGGGTGGCGTCGTGCTGCTTGGGGTGTTCCTGCTGTTCGGGCGGCTGTGGAGCGTGGGCACCTCACAACTGCCCACGGCCCTGATCGCATTCGTTGCCACCTGGCTGCTGGTGACGGTGGCCAACCTGTGGGTGGGCGTCAGCAGGGCCGGCTACGGGATACGTGAAGAACTGCCGATCCTGCTGCTGGTGTTCGCGGTGCCGGCCCTGCTGGCCGGTCTGCTCTACTGGCGCCTGGCGCGCTGAAGGAAAGCCATGAGTACACGACTGCGATTGCCGGCCCTGCGCCAGCGCGACGGCCACCACGCCCGCGTGACCTACGAAGAACTGTTCTTCGACCTGGTCTACGTGTTCGCGGTCACCCAGCTCAGCCACCACCTGTTGCACCACCTGGACCTGGCCGGCGTGCTGCAGACCCTGGTGCTGTGGTTTGCGGTGTGGCTGGGCTGGCAGTATGCCTGCTGGGTCAGCAACTGGTTCGATCCGGAGGCACCGCGCATCCGTGGCCTGCTGTTTGCCACCATGCTGTTGGCCTTGCTGATGTCGTCGTCCATTCCCGAGGCGTTCGCTGACCGCGCCTGGGTGTTTGCCGGGGCCTACGCCACCATGCAGGTCGGGCGCACCGCCTTCGTGTTGCTGGAGGTCGGTCGCACGCATCCGCTGGCGCCGAACTTCCGCCGCATGCTGGCCTGGGTGAGCGTATCGGCCTGCTTCTGGCTGGCAGGCGCGGCAGCCGAGGGCAATACGCGGCTGGCGCTGTGGGCGGTGGCGGTGGCCTGCGAGTACGTCTCGCCGATGTTCGGCTTCGCGTTCCCGGGGCTGGGCCGTTCGCACACCCGCGAGTGGACCATCGAAGGTGGGCACCTGGCCGAGCGCTGCCAGCTGTTCGTCATCGTCGCACTGGGCGAGACGCTGCTGGCCACCGGTGGCGTGCTCAGCGAAGTCGAGCAGTGGAGCGGGGCGGTGGTGTCGGCGGTGCTTGCCACCTTCGCCGGCACGATCGCCATGTGGTGGCTGTACTTCGGCATCTCCAGCCGCGACGCCACCGAGGCCATCAGCCATGCTGAAGACCCCGGGCGGATGGGGGCCAACTTCCACTATGTGCACGCGCTGCTGATCGCCGGGATCATCGCTACGGCGGTGGGCAATGACCTGGTCATGGACCACCCGCACGCTGCGGTGACGCCGGTATATGCGGCCGTGCTGGTTGCAGGGCCATTGATCTACCTGCTGGGCAGCGCGCTGTACAAGCGCGTGGTGTACGGTCGCGCACCGTACTCGCATCTGATCGGTGCGGTGGCGCTGGGCGTGCTGGGTGTCGTACTGCCGCAGACCCATCTGCTGGCCGCTGGCTGGTTGACCAGCGCGGTGCTGCTGGCGGTGGGGTTGATGGATACGCGGTTGAAGCACCGCCTGCAACGGGCGTGATCTTGTCCGGTATCCAGCCCGTGCCGGGGAGAGTCGACTGTTAGTCGACTGCTCTTCCACAAGGTTGCGGAAAATCCCGCGCTGCGCGCGATAGTCGACTGACAGTCGACTCTACCGCCGCCCTCTACCGTCTGCGGTGACCTGGCCGAGTGCGGCGGCCATTGCCGCAAGCTTGCCGACCGTGTTGAGGTTGCGGGCGGTGCCCTGCTGGGCATAGGGAATCCGCAGGCGTGAGTCGGCCATGCCGTCGCCATAGTGGACGAAGATCTCGCGGGTACCCAGAGCCAGCTGCTCATCGCGCAGGCCGGTCACCCCGGCCAAGGGATCCGTGGGCAGTGCCTCATCCACGAACAGCGCGACCACGCGATTGCCGGCGGCATGCGGAAACGGATTGCGGGCGGCAACCGCTGCGATCTCGGCTGCGGAGCGCACCAATACACCCACCGGTTTTCCGGCATAGGCCTGCAGCCGTTGGCCAAGGGCTTTCCGCACGCCGGCTTCGTCAAGTCCGCTGCGGAACACCACGTTGCCGCTGGCGATATAGGTGCGGACGTCGGTGAAGCCGGCGTCTTCGCACATCGCCACCAGTTCAACCATCGGCAGCTTGCCGGTACCTCCGACATTGACTGCTCGCAGCAGTGCGACATGCACGCTCATGGGGAACCTGCCTGCAAGCGGTCGTACATGCGCACCAGGTCGACCAGCGTACGCGCGCCCATCTTGCGCATCACCTGTGCGCGGCGCACCTTCACCGTGATCTCGCTGACCCCGAGGTCGCCGGCGATCTGCTTGTTGAGGCGGCCGCGCACCACACCGTCGACCACCTCGCGCTCGCCGGGGTTGAGGGTGTTCCAGCGCTGCTGCAGGGCGTCCAGCGCCTCGCCGTCACGGCGGCGCTGGCGGTCGATCTCAATGCCCTTGTGGATCGCATCCAGCAGTTCCTGGTCACGGAACGGCTTGGTCAGGAACTCGATGGCACCGTCCTTGATCGCGTTGACACCCATTGCGATATCGCCGTGGCCGGTGATGAACACCACCGGCAGCTGCAGGCCGTGGCTGCCCATCGTGCGATGGAACTCCAGCCCGCTCTGGCCGGGCATGCGCACGTCCAGCACCAGGCAGGCCGGTGCATCTTCCAGTTCGTGTTCGAGGAACGCCTGGGTGGAGGCGAAGGCCCGTACCTGCAGGCCCATCGAGGCGAGCAGGTCTTCCAGCGCGGCGCGCACCGACGGATCGTCGTCGATCACGTAGACGATGGGTGCCGGATCGGCGGCGGGTGCAGCGGGCTTACGCATGAGGGCGTTCCGTGGCAACGGGCAGGTCAAACACAAAGCAGGCACCTCCGCCGCTGGGGCGCTCGGCTCGGATCCTGCCTTCGTTGGCCTCGATCATCGACCTGCTCAGGCTCAATCCCAGCCCGAGTCCGTGTGATTTGGTGGTCCAGAACGCATCGAACACACGCTCGGGATGATCGGCGGGCAGGCCGACACCACGGTCGCGTACGCTGAGGCTGATCCGCTGTCCGTCGCGTTGGGTCAACAGGGACAGGCGGCGATCGGCAGCCGGCACTGCTTCCATCGCGTCCACCGCATTGAGGATCAGGTTGCCGATCACCTGCTGCACCTGCACGCGATCGGCTTGCACCAGCGGCAGGTCGGCATCGAGCAGCAGGGCCACGGCCACGCCGTGCTGGTCGAGCTCGCTGCGCGACAGCGCCAGCATTTCCTCCACCGCCTGGTTCAGGTCGAACGCGCGTCGTTCCGGTGCCGCACCCTGGGTCAGGCCGCGGATGCGGGCGATCACGTCACCGGCGCGATGGGCATCGGCCAGGATGCGGGCCACGGTCTGCCGTGCCTTGTCCACGTTCGGTGGGTCCTGCGCCAGCCAGCGCTGGCAGGCTTCGGCGCTGCTGGCGATGGCCGCCAGCGGCTGGTTCACTTCATGTGCGATGGAGGTGGTCAGCTCGCCCACGGTCGACGCGCGCGCCACCCGCAGCAGCCGGCCCTGTGCTTCCTGCACTGCGGCCTTGGCCGCTTCCATCTTCAACGCCAGGTAGGTGGTGATGCCGATCACCAGCATGCCGATCACCGAGTTGACCAGGCCGATGCGGTAGGTGCCGAAGCGGGTCAGGAAGAAGCTGAGGGCGGTCAGCGCGATGCAGGCGATGGCCAGCGTGATCAGCCCGCGCGCGCTCAGCACGCGCGACGCGGCGAGGATGACCGCTGCGTAGAAGCAGGCCGCGGCAACCGCATAATCGGTGACGGTGTCGATCAGGAAGATCGCCGCCATCACGACGATCAGGGCCAGCAGCACCAGCGGGCGGCGGGGCGACAGCGATGGCATCGGGGAAGCTCCCGGGCGTGGGCGGAAAGGATAGCAAAGCCGGCATTGGTGGATGCCGACCTGGGTCGGCGTGCTCTTGTGTGGTGGGTGCCGACCGTTGGCCGGCACAAACCAGAACGATGCCTGGTAGTGCCGGCCGCTGGCCGGCAACTGCACGGTACTTCCGGAGATCACGGGGTTGCCG
>NZ_JBDJKU010000052.1:0-29827 GCF_039673015.1 Stenotrophomonas sp. TWI1409 | reverse complement strand
GCTGTGCGGGCCGCGGGCCGGCACCCTCGGCCAGGTGGGGCTCCGGGACTGCCGCCCCGCGGCCGGCACTACCCTTTAGTGCGCGTGCGCTTCCGGGGCGGCGGCGCCGCCTTCGAGCTGGTCGAGGAAGTCGACCGCGCGGCGCAGGTGCGGGATCACGATCGAGCCGCCGACCACCAGGCCGACCGAGAAGGTCTCGAAGAACTCTTCTCGGGTCACCCCGGCGTCCTTGCACTGGGCCACGTGGTAGCTGATGCAGTCGTCGCAGCGCAGCACCATCGAGGCCACCAGGCCCAGCAGTTCCTTGGTCTTCACATCCAGCGCGCCGGCCTGGTAGGTCTGCGTGTCCAGCGCGAAGAAGCGGCGCACCACCTGGTTCGGCTCGCCCAGGATCCGCTCGTTCATGCGCTTGCGGAAGTCGGTGAACTCGGCGATGCGGTCCTTGCTGCCGTCGTCGGCCGCGCTCATGCCTGGCCCTGCCCGGCCAGCAGCGGCTCGAGCTTGCCTTCACGGTGCAGGGCCATCATGTCGTCGTAGCCGCCCACGTGGACGTCGCCGACGAAGATCTGCGGCACGCTGGTACGGCGGGTCAGTGCCATCATCTTCTCGCGCTCGACCGGGTCCAGGTCGATGCGGACCTCGGTCCACTGCTGGCCCTTGCTCTTCAGGAAGTTCTTGGCGGCCACGCAGTACGGGCAGACGGCGGTGGAATAGATGGTGATGGCGGGGGCACCGCCGGCGGTCTGGGCTGTCACGGGAAACTCCACGATGGATCGACGGTCTACATATGGTACCGGTGCGCTGGAATTTCCACGCCACGGCCGCAACACTGTGGATTAACGAATGGTTGCCCCCCACCCTGCCACGCTTGGCGCGCCCTGCCCGAGGACCCACTGCTTGCGAGCCCTGCTGCTGACTACCGCCGTCACCCTGGCCCTGGCCATGCCGCTCGCCCAGGCCCAGGAGAAGCTGCCCGACATCGGCTCCTCGGCCGGCGAGCTGCTGACCCCGGCCCGCCAGGCCGAGTACGGCGCGATGATGCTGCGCGAGCTGCGCAACTACGGCTACCTGCTGGATGACCCGCTGGTCAACGACTGGCTGCAGACCATGGGTACCCGGCTCGGCTCCAACAGCGACCAGCCTCGCCAGCCCTACACGTTCTTCGTGATGAAGGACCGCCAGATCAACGCCTTCGCCACGCTGGGCGGCTACATCGGGGTCAATGCCGGCCTGGTGCTGACCGCCGAGCGCGAGGACGAGGTCGCGGCGGTGCTGTCGCACGAAATCGCGCACGTCACCCAGCAGCACGTGCTGCGCGGGGTCGAGCGTGCCCAGCGCGACCAGATCCCGATCCTGCTCGGCATGCTGGCGGCGGTGGTGGCCGCACAGGCCAGCAACAGCACGTCGTCCGGCAACGCGACCATGGCCGCGATCAGCTCGGGCATGGGCCTGATGCAGCAGCGCCAGATCAACTACACCCGCTCCAACGAATCCGAGGCCGATCGCCTCGGCATCCGCACGCTGTCGCGCAGCGGTTACGACGTGGACGCCATGGCCGGCTTCTTCGAGCGGATGGCATCGGCGATGCGCGGCAACGAGGGTGGCTACAGCGTGCCCGAGTTCCTGCGCACCCATCCGGTCAACATCACCCGCATCAGCGAGGCGAAGGCCCGCGCCGACCAGATGAAGAAGGACACGGTGCTGCTGACCACCAGCACCCCCAGCGGCGAGCGCAGGGAGCGCGTGGACCCGGCCGATCCCAGCCTGGCCGAACCTCTGTTGCGCGGAACCAACCCGCTGCTGCCCAGCAGCGTGCTGCGCATCCCGATGGGCCAGCTCAGCCGCGGCGCCAGTGGCGACTTCGACTGGGCCCGCGAGCGCCTGCGCGTGCTCAGCGCGGATTCCACCCCCGAGCTGGAACGCGAGTATGCCGATCTGGCCAAGCGTCAGAAGGACGGCCTCAACGATGCCCAGCGCTATGGCCAGGCGCTGGCGGTGATGCGCAGCGGTCGCGCCGGCGCCACCCAGGCCCGGCAGACCCTGGCAGGCCTGCTGCAGACCCGCCCGGACAACCTGTGGCTGGCTCTGGGGCTGGGCGAGGCCGAATCGCGTGCAGGCCAGACCGCCCAGGCCAACAGCCGCTTCGAGCAGTTGCTGCGTCAGCACCCCAACAGCCGTCCGGTGGCGCTGACCTATGCCGAGATCCTGAACGAACAGGGCAGCCGCGAGGCGGGCCAGCGCGCGCAGGCCATGCTGCGGCCCCTGCTGTCGCAAAGCGGTAACGATCCGGTCTTCCAGCAGCGGTACGCCCGCGCCAGCGAGTTGGCCGGCGACAGCGTGCGTGCCAGCGAGGCCTACGCCGAGGCGGCCTTCCTCAGCGGCCGGCCGGAACAGTCGCTGATGCAGCTGCAGGCGCTCAAGCGCAACCCGGCGCTGGACTACGTAGGCCGGGCGCGGGTGGATGCGCGCATCGAGGCGATCACCCCCACCGTGCTGGAGCTGCGCCGGCAGGGCGTGCAGGACCCGGACCTGGACCGCCGCTGAGCGCTGCATGACCGGCCGATGGCAATCCCGAACGGTTCCGGCCAGGTAGTCACAAACATGTCATCAAACCGTAGTCTACTGGCACCACTCCAGTAACCGAGCCCTACGGTGTCCTCGTGCAGAAACGCATCCTGATCGTCGATGACGAGCCCGCGATCCGTGAAATGGTCGCCTTCGCCCTGCGCAAGGGCGATTACGAACCGGTCCACGCCGGCGACGCCCGTGAGGCCCAGACCGCCATCGCCGACCGCGTCCCCGACCTGATCCTGCTGGACTGGATGCTGCCCGGCACCAGCGGCCTGGACCTGGCCCGGCGCTGGCGCAAGGAAACCCTGACCCGCGAAGTGCCGATCATCATGCTGACCGCCCGCGGCGAAGAGAACGACCGCGTGGGTGGCCTTGAAGCCGGCGTCGACGACTATGTGGTCAAGCCGTTCTCGGCGCGCGAACTGCTGGCCCGCATCCGTGCGGTGATGCGCCGCGCCCGCGAGGACGACGAGGACGGCAGCGTGGCGGTCGGCCCGATCCGCATCGACGGCGCCGCCCATCGCGTGTTCGCCAACGACCAGCCGGTGCCGATCGGCCCGACCGAATACCGCCTGCTGCACTTCTTCATGACCCACCCGGAGCGCGTCTATACCCGCGCCCAGCTGCTGGACCATGTGTGGGGCGGCAGCGTGTACGTGGAGGAGCGCACCATCGACGTGCACATCCGCCGCCTGCGCAAGACGCTGGAACCGTTCAACGCCGAAAACATGGTGCAGACCGTGCGCGGCGCCGGCTACCGCTTCTCCACTGCTACCTGAGCCTCGTCGTGCCGGCACCGCGCACCTGCGGGTGCCGGCGCCGGCAACTCTGCTATAACCCTCGGTTCACCCCAGTGAACCGCCGCACCTCAACGACGAGATCGCAATGCCCCGCCACATCCGCTCTGCCTGGTTGAAGACCCTGGCCACCGTTGCCGCGGTACTGCTGTTCGCCGGACTGGTGGGGTGGTTCACGGGCCATCTGTGGTTGTGCATCGCGTTGGGCGCGCTGGCCACGCTGGCATGGCATTACTGGCGCCTGCGCAGCGTGCTGCGGCGGCTGACCGCGCGCCAGCGATGGGATACCGCCGAAGAAGGCACCGGCGTCTGGAACGAGCTGGACCGCCTGCTGTACCGCAACCAGGTGGAAATGCGCGTGCGCAAGCGCCGCCTGCTGGACATGCTGCGCAGCTATCGCGCTGCGGCCGCCGCACTTCCCGATGCGGTGGTGGTGCTGGACCGCAACAGCCAGCGCGTGCAGTGGTTCAACGAAGCGGCCACCGCCCTGCTCGGCCTGCATCACCCCGGCGACCTCGGCGAAGCCCTGGTTGAACGCCTGCAGCCGATGCCGCTGGCGCACTGGCTGGCCGGCGGCCGCAACGCCGAACCGATCCTCGACGTGCCTTCGCCGGTCGATCCGGCGATCCGCCTGAACCTGCGCCTGATTCCCTATTCGTCGGATTACTGGCTGCTGATCGCCCGCGACGTCAGCAAGCTGCTGCGCCTGGAACAGGTGCGCCGCGATTTCGTGGCCAACGTTTCACACGAACTGCGCACGCCGCTCACCGTGGTGCACGGCTACCTGGACATGATGGACCCGGAGGACTTCCCGGGAACCGGACCGATGCTGGAAGAAATGCGCAAGCAGAGCCAGCGCATGGCCCAGCTGGTGGAAGACCTGCTGACCCTGTCGCGCCTCGAATCGCAGGAACACAGCGAGGAAGAGACCGTGGCCATGCAGCCGATGCTGGCGACGCTGCGCCGCGAAGCCGAAGCGCACAGCCAGGGCCGCCACCAGATCAGCATCGACGACCTGGCCGGCGTTGACCTGCAGGGCTCGACCAAGGAACTGCACAGCGCCTTCTCCAACCTGGTCACCAATGCGGTGCGCTATACGCCGGCCGGTGGCCGCATCGCCGTGGAGTTCCGCCGCGAAGGCGACGGTGCCGTGCTGGCGGTGCGCGATTCCGGCTATGGCATCCCGGCCTCCCACCTGCCGCGCCTGACCGAACGTTTCTACCGTGTCTCCAGCAGCCGCTCCCGCGAAAGCGGCGGTACCGGCCTGGGCCTGTCCATCGTCAAGCACATCCTCGGCCTGCACCACGCACGGCTGGAGATTGAAAGCGAAGTCGGCAAGGGCTCGGTGTTCTCCTGCCATTTCGATGCCGACCACGTGCGCCCGCGCGAGTCCGCCCCCCTGACCTCCATCGAAGAATGACGCCATGAGCAGCCTCGGATCCCTCCCCCTCCCCGTGAGCCCGGACAACGATCCGTTGCGCGACCCGGCGCTGTACATCAACCGCGAGCTGTCGCAGCTGGATTTCAACTTCCGCGTGCTGGCCCAGGCGATGGACCCGCAGGTGCCGCTGCTGGAGCGCCTGCGCTTCATGTGCATCTCCTGCACCAACCTCGACGAGTTCTTCGAGATCCGCGCCGCCGCCGTACGCCACGCGCAGGAATTCGGCCTGCCGCCGGCGCCGGACGGGATGAGCCCGCAGGCCATCCTCAACGCCATCCATGACCGCGCCGCGGAACTGGTGGACCAGCAGTACCGCTGCTGGAACGAGACGCTGCGCCCGGCGCTGATGGAGGCCGGCATCGGCGTGCTCGGCCGCCATTCCTGGACCGATCGCCAGAAGCGCTGGCTGCGTGCGTACTTCCGCAACGAGATCATGCCGGTGCTGTCGCCGCTGGGCCTGGACCCGGTGCACCCGTTCCCGAAGATCCTCAACAAGTCGCTGAACATCGTGGTGGTGCTGAAGGGCACCGACGCGTTCGGCCGCGCCGGCCACCTGGCCATCGTGCGTGCGCCGCGCTCGCTGCCGCGCATCATCCAGCTGCCGGAAAAACTCGGCGGTCCGCAGAACTTCGTGTTCCTGTCCTCGGTGCTGTCCACGTTCGTCGATGAACTGTTCCCGGGCATGGAAGTCCAGGGGGCCTACCAGTTCCGCGTTACCCGCAACTCCGAGCTGGTGGTGGACGAGGAGGAAGTGGAGAACCTGGCGCTGGCACTGCGCGACGAACTGGTCGACCGCGGCTACCGGCCGGCAGTGCGCCTGGAAATCGCGCAGGACATGCCGCGCGACATCGTGCGCACCCTGCTGCAGAACTTCGGCCTGACCGAGAACGCGGTGTACCGCATCGACGGCCCGGTCAACCTCAACCGCATCATCCAGCTGTACGACCTGATCGCGCAGCCGGACCTGAAGTACCCGCCGATGACCCCGCGCACCCTGCGCGACAGCGACGGCATTTTCGAGACAGTGGCGCGCCACGACCTGCTGCTGCATCACCCGTTCGATGCCTTCACCGCCGTGCTGGACCTGATCCGGCAGGCGGCGGTCGATCCCAACGTGCTGGCGATCAAGCAGACCCTGTACCGCACCGGCAAGGATTCGCTGATTGTCGATGCACTGATCCAGGCCGCACGCAACGGCAAGGACGTGACCGTGGTGGTCGAACTGCGCGCCCGCTTCGACGAGGAAGCCAACCTCGGCCTGGCTGATCGCCTGCAGGAGGCCGGCGTGCAGGTGGTGTATGGCGTGGTCGGCTACAAGACCCACGCCAAGATGCTGCTGATCGTGCGCCGCGAGGGCCGCAAGCTGCGCCGTTACGTGCACCTGGGTACCGGCAACTATCACAGCGGTACCGCCCGCGCGTACACCGACATCAGCCTGATCACCGCCGATGCGGACATCGGCAACGACGTGCACCTGCTGTTCCAGCAGCTGTCCGGGCTGGCCTCGAAGATGAAGCTCAAGCGCCTGCTGCAGTCGCCCTTCACCCTGCACACTGGCATCCTCGGCCGCATCGAGCGCGAGACGCGCATCGCCGCCGCAGGCCGCCCGGCGCGGATCATCGCCAAGATGAACGCCCTGAACGAACCGCAGGTGGTACGCGCGCTGTACGCCGCCTCGCAGGCCGGCGTGCAGATCGACCTGATCATCCGCGGCGCCTGCACCCTGCGCCCGGGTGTGCCGGGCATCTCGGACAACATCCGCGTGCGCTCGATCGTCGGCCGCTTCCTGGAGCACAGCCGCGTCTACTGGTTCGGCAACGACGGCGCACCGGAGATGTACTGCGCCAGCGCCGACTGGCTGGAACGCAACCTGCTGCGCCGGGTCGAGACCTGCTTCCCGATCCTCGACCCGGAGCTGGCCAAGCGGGTCTACCGCGAGGTCCTGCAGAACTACCTGGACGACAACCTCAACGCCTGGGAACTGGATGCCGACGGCATCTACCACAAGCGTGCGCCGGCCCACGACGAGGCACCGCATTCTGCACAGATGGCACTGATGCAGGGTCTGTAACCCGGTGTGTCGACCAAGGTCGACACCTACCAGGAGCGGTAGGCACCGATTTGGGGCTGGATAGGATCAGTGCCGACCAACGGTCGGCACCCACCATCAGATCGCAGAAATCTGTCGAAGGCGGGGTGGGTCCGGTTGAGGGGGCGTGAGCCGCATGGATGCGGCGACCGAGCTTACATGGACGTACTTGCAGCGTCCCCCTCGACCGGACCTGCCCCGCCATCCCACGGATAGCCAGCTCTTGACGTTGACGTTGCCTCTGCAGGTGCAGGGCGCAGCCCAGCCGCACTCCCCTCTTCCAAAATGTGAAGGTCGCGCGGTGACGAGCACACCGCCCCTTCGGCTAACATTCGTCCATGCCGCACACCACCACGACTCCGCCCGCATTGCAGGATGGCGACCTGCTGGCCGCCATCGACCTTGGCTCCAATAGTTTCCACATGGTCATCGCGCGCTACACGCTCGGCCAGCTGCGGGTAATCGACCGCCTGCGCGAGACGGTGCGCATGGCCGACGGCCTGGATGGCAAAGGGGGACTCTCCTCCGCTGCCCGGCAGCGCGCGCTGGAATGCCTGGCCCGCTTCGGCCAGCGCATCCGCAATGTACCGCCGCACCGGGTGCGCGCACTGGCCACCAACACCGTGCGCCAGCTGCGTTCACCGCAGTCGTTCCTGGTTCCCGCCGAAACCGCGCTCGGGCACGCCATCGAAGTGGTCAGCGGCCGCGAAGAAGCGCGCCTGATCTACCTGGGCGTGGCCCATGCACAACCGCCCAAGCCCGGCCAGCGCCGGCTGGTCATCGACATCGGCGGCGGCTCCACCGAATTCATCATCGGCATGGGCATGCAGACCCTGGAGCGCGAAAGCCTGCAGGCCGGCTGCATTGCCAGCACCCGGCGTTTCTTCCCCGGCGGCAAGCTGAGCAAGAAGCGCTGGAAGGACGCGCTGGCCGAGATCGGTCGCGAGTTCCAGCCCTTCGCCAGCAAGTACCGCGCGCTGGGCTGGCAGGAAGCGCTGGGTTCTTCGGGCACGCACAAGGCGATCAGCGAGATCTGCGCGACGATGAAGCTGAGCAAGGGCGCGATTACCGCCGAGGCCCTGCCGCAACTGCGCGACGAACTGCTGAAGGCCAAGAAGATCGACGACATCCAGTTGCCGGGACTGTCCAGCGACCGCCGCCCGATCATTGCCGGCGGCATCCTGGTGCTGGAGGCCGCCTTCCAGGCGCTGGGCCTGCAGAAGCTGCTGGTCAGCAAGGCCGCGATGCGCGAAGGCATCCTCTACGACATCGTCGGCCGCGCTGGCGAGAACGATCTGCGCGATGAATCGGTGTCCGCGCTCAGCCAGCGCTACGGCATCGATACCGTGCAGGCCGACCGTGTGCAGGACACCGCGCTGTCACTGCTGGAACAGGTGCAGGAACGCTGGCGGCTCGATGCCGACGACGCGCGCATGCTCGGCTGGGCCGCGCGCCTGCACGAGCTGGGCCTGATGATCGCGCACAGCGGCTACCACGTGCATGGCAGCTACGTGCTGGAACACTCGGATATCGCCGGCTTCTCGCGGCAGGAACAGCAGATGCTGGCCGCGCTGGTGCGCAGCCATCGCCGCAGCGTGACCAAGACCGCCTTCGACGCCCTGCCCGAGCGCCTGCTGCTGACCGCTCGCCGGCTGGCCGCCCTGCTGCGCCTGGCGGTGCTGCTCAATCGTGCCCATGAGGACGATCCACTGCCGGCGTTGGAACTGACCGCCGACGACAACCGCCTGTCGTTGATCGTGCCGCAGGCCTTCATTGATGCCCGGCCACTGCTGCGCGCCGATCTGATCGGCGAGACCGACGGCATCGCCGGGCTGGGCATCCAGTTCCGGCCCTTCGTAGCCTGAGGCTCACACTTTCCCGCGAGGGAAAGAAGGTCACACACCGTTACGGTTCGCGCATGCGCCCCCGGTTGACCTGCTGCGACGCAGCAGATCAAGTCGGGGGAGCGCATTCAGCGTTACAGCTAAGCGACTGCTTTTGTTGAGCTTTCGTGAAATCTGACGATGAAGCCTGGTACAAATCGACACGACCTCTTTACAGAGCATTAACCAACGAGACTACTATCGGGTCATCGGTCCGCTTGTGGGCGGCCGATTTCTTCGACGCCCCTTTTGGCGTCCCTGCACGACCTGAGAGAGAGAGAGCTCGTCATGACTTCACGTACCACCCCCCTGGGGCAGGCCATCCGCTACGCCCTGGCAACCACTGCGACGCTGGCCGCCCTGCCTGCGTTCGCCCAGAGTGGCAGCACCGCCGCGCCGACCACCCTGGATCGCATCGAGATCACTGGCTCGCGCATCCGCCAGGTGGACGTGGAGACCGCTCAGCCGGTCCTGGCACTGAGCCGGTTGGACATCGAGCGCCAGGGCTTCAGCTCGGTGGCCGACATCCTGCAGAACGTGACCGCCATGGGCAGCCCGGCGATCAGCCGTGCAAACGCACTGAGCTCGGGCGAAAACACCGGCGGCACCTACATCGACATGCGCAACCTGGGCGCGCAGCGCACCCTGGTGCTGGTCAACGGCAAGCGCCTGGGCATCAGCACCTCGGGCCTGCAGGACGTGTCCTCGCTGCCGGTGTCGGCGGTGGAGCGCATCGAAGTGCTGAAGGATGGCGCGTCGGCCATCTACGGTTCCGATGCGATGGCCGGCGTGGTCAACATCATCACCCGTTCCAACGTCAACGGTGTGACCGCCAACGTCTACCACGGCCAGTACAGCGAAGGTGACGGCGCGCGCGACCGCTTCGACGTGGTGGGTGGCTGGAGCAATGACCGCGTGTCGCTGACCTTGGCACTGGAGCACTCCGAAGAAAAGAGCGTCTGGGCCAAGGACCGCTGGTTCAGCAAGTACGGCGTGAGCGACCGCCACCCGAACGATGCCTCCAACTGGACCACGCTGAGCCAGTGGGGCCAGGTCACCGGCCTGAAGGGCGGCCCGGGCTGCACCAACACCAAGGACGGCTGCGGCTACTCGCTCAACCGTGGTGCTGACCCGACCAACCCGGCCAACTACCACCTGACCGATGCGACCCCGTTCACCGGCGACGTCAGCAACGCCAACGAACAGATGCACGTCATGTATCCGCTCAAGCGTGATTCGGTGTACTTCGACGGTCGCTTCAAGATCACCGACCAGGTCAACCTGCGCACCGAATTCGGCTACAACAAGCGTTCGGCCGAGCGCCAGATTGCAGGCTACCCCCTGCAGTCCAGCTCGGTGTCCATCTCGGGCGACCCGACCGCCACCGGCCTGATGTCCAAGGACAGCTACTTCAATCCGTTCGGCAACCAGCACGGCTATGCCAAGCCTACCGACGTGGCCTGGAACCGCCGCACCTGGGAAATCCCGCGTGTGAGCACCAGCGAACTGAAGACCTACCGTGCGGTAGTGTCGCTGGATGGCAGCTTCGAGATCGGCCAGCGCTACTTCGACTGGGACGTGGGCTACCAGTACAACCGCAACGAGCTGACCGCTACCGCCACCGGCAACCTGCACAAGAAGCGCGTGCGCGATGCTGTGGGTCCGTCGTTCCTGGATCCGGCCACCGGCAAGGTGATGTGTGGCCGTCCGGGCGCGGTGATCAGCGGCTGCACGCCGTGGAACCCGCTGGTGCCCTACGGCAAGAACGATCCGAACGGGCTGACCGGCAATGAAGAACTGATGGCCTGGCTGTTCCCTGCGGAACGCACCACCGGCCGCACCACCACCAAGAACGCGTTCGCCAACCTGTCCGGCAGCATCATGACCCTGCCGGCCGGCGACCTGGGCTTCGCTTTCGGCGTGGAAAGCCGCAAGGAAGATGGCCGCTACACCCCCGATGCCCTGGCCCAGACCGGCGCCACCACCAACCTGGCCGCAGGCCCGACCGGTGGCAGCTACAACGTGAAGGAAGCCTACCTGGAGCTCAGCGTGCCGGTGCTGGCCGACCTGCCCGGTGCGCGTGAGCTGAGCTTCAGTGCCGCCACCCGTTACTCCAAGTACAACACCTTCGGCAACACGCTCAACAGCAAGTTCGGCTTCAAGTGGAAGCCGATCGACCAGCTGCTGGTCCGTGGTACCTGGGCAGAAGGCTTCCGCGCCCCGACCATCAACGACCTGTACGGTGGTGGTTCGGAGACCTTCGCGCAGTTCAGCGATCCGTGCGACACCGTGTTCGGCTCGGCCAAGGGCAGTGCTGAAGTCCGCGCGCGATGCGCACGTGACATCGCCGATGCCGGCAACTTCCGCCAGCTGAAGCAGGGCAACACCCCGGTGACCACGGCGCAGGATGCGACCCCGACGCCGTTCGTGTCCGGTTCGAACCCGCTGCTGGTTCCGGAAACCTCGACCAGCAAGACGCTGGGCCTGGTGTGGAGCCCGACCTTCCTCAGCAACCTCAACGTGGCACTGGACTGGTGGAAGATCCGCATCGACAACACCATCGTCGGTGACAGCCCGAACCAGATCCTGAGGGACTGCTACGAGCAGGGCATCGAATCGCGCTGCAGCCGCTTCAGCCGTGACCCGTCCAACGGCATCGTCACCGGCCTGAAGTTCGGCAACCGCAATGCCGGCTTTGCCGAGACCGAAGGTTACGACCTGGATGTCAGCTACCGCGTCGACACCAGCTACGGCAAGCTGAGCGCAGGCTGGACCAGCACCTATGTGAGCAAGAACGTCTACCGCTCCACCAACGATGTCCGCGAAGCGATCACGCCGATCAACGGCGTTGCCAACACCATCGGCACCGCCACCAGCCTTGCGTTCCGCGTGCGCTCGAACCTGGTGCTGGGCTGGGATGTGGGTGACTTCGGCGTCAGCTGGACGGCACGCTACTACTCCGGTGTGAAGGAGCGCTGCCTCAACGCCTCGCGTTATGCGGACGAATGCTCCGATCCGACCTTCCTGGCTCCGTGGCTGAAGTCGCCGACCGCGTACAACGAGCGCGGTGCCGTGACCTTCCACGACGTGCAGTTCCGCTACAACCTGCCGTGGGATGCCACCGTTTCGGTGGGCGCGAACAATGTGTTCGGCAAGGAAGCGCCGGTGATGTACAGCAAGCCGAACTCGTCGTTCTCCTACTACGGTGGCTACGACATCGGTCGTTTCATGTACATGAAGTACCAGCAGCGCTTCTGATCCATCCGCGCTGTTGAAGCTCGACGACCACGGCCCTTCGGGGCCGTCGTTTTTTTCTGCCTCCGCGCAGACTGTCGCTTTCCACATTGACCGTGATGCGTTCAATCAGGGACACGGTCCTCTGCGCTGCGTCCGCCGCGATGCCACAGGTTGGAGCAATCGATTGATTTGCTTCCGCTTTGTGCAGAAGCGTCACGGCCGTCTGCAGCGCTTTCGTCGCTTGCCCATACGTCTCCCCATCCATCTTCACTAGGTTCGAACATCCACCGCCGCGGTGGAGTTGACGCAGCCCCGCTTGGCTGTGTTCCGAAGACTTCGAAGACTGAGAGAGAGACCCATGACCATCCGTATTCCCGAGCTCGGGTTGGCGATCCGTCGTGCACTGGCGATGACGGCCACCACCGCACTGGCCGCCCCCGCATTCGCCCAGCACGCACCGGAAGCCACCACGCTGGACCGTATCGAGATCACCGGTTCGCGCATCCGCCAGGTCGACCTGGAAACCGCGCAGCCGGTGCTGACCATCAGCCGCGCCGACATCGAGCGGCAGGGCTTCAATTCCGTTGCCGACATCCTGCAGAACCTGACCGCAACCGGCAGCCCGGCCTTGAGCCGTGCCAGCCCGCTCAGTGCGGGCGAGGCCGCAGGCGGCAGCTACGTGGACATGCGCGGCCTCGGTGCACAGCGCACCCTGGTGCTGGTCAACGGCAAGCGCCTGGGCATGACCACTTCGGGTTACCAGGATATATCCAGTATTCCCGCCGCTGCCGTGGAACGCATGGAAGTGCTGAAGGACGGCGCCTCGGCCATCTACGGTTCCGACGCGATGGCCGGCGTGGTCAACATCATCACCCGGCGCAACGTCCAGGGCGTGACCGCCAACGTCTACCACGGGCAGTTCAGCGAAGGCGATGGTGCCCGCACCCAGTACGACGTGGTTGCCGGCTGGTCGAATGACCGCGCTTCGATCAGTGTCGCCGCCGAGCATGTCGAAGAAAAGGGCGTTTGGGCGAAGGACCGCGGCTTCAGCGCCTACACCTATACCGATCGTCATCCGGACGATGGCTGGACCACGGTCGGGCAGTGGGGGCGCATCGTCGGCTTCAAGGGCCCGGGCTGCAGCAGCGCCCGTGGCTGCAGCTATTCGCTCGATCGCGGCAGCCAGCCGGGCGGGCCGGACAGCTTCCACCTCAGTGACAACACACCGTTCACCGGTGATGTCAGCAACAGCAATGAACAGATGCACGTGCAGACGCCGATCAAGCGCGATTCGCTCTTCGTCGATGCACGCATGGATCTGAACGACCAGATCCGCTTCAACACCCAGCTGGCCTACAACCGACGCACCACCACGCGCCAGATTGCCGGCTATCCGTTCCAGTCCGGTGCGGCCGGCATCACGCCGATGTCCGCCGACAGCTGGTTCAATCCGTTCGGCCGCCACCACGGCTATGAACGCCCAAGCGACGTGCACTGGAACCGCCGCACCTGGGAGATTCCACGCATCAGCACCAGCGAACTGACCACCTGGCAGGGTATTGCAGCGTTTGAAGGCAGCTTCCAGTTCGCCGGTCGCGACTTCGATTGGGAAGCCGGCTACCAGTACAACCGCAGCGAGCTGGAGCAGCGTGCCACCGGCGACCTGCACAAGCAGCGCGTTGCCGATTCCACCGGTCCTTCGTTCTACAACCCGGCCACCGGCAAGGTGGAATGCGGTACACCGGATGCACCGATTGCCGGCTGCAAGCCCTGGAATCCACTGGTGCCGTATGGCCAGGAGGACCCGTACGGCCTGACCGGCAATGGCGAACTGCAGGACTGGCTGTTCCCCGAGGAACTCACCCGTGGCCGCAACACCACCCGCAACCTGTTCGCCAGCCTCAGTGGCGGCCTTGCCACGCTGCCCGCCGGGGAACTGGGCTTCGCCCTGGGTGTGGAGAGCCGCCGCGAGGAGGGTCGCTTCATTCCCGACGCGCTGGCCCAGACCGGCGCCACCACCAACCTGGCGGCGGGCCCCACCGGCGGTGGCTACCGTGTCGACGAGGCCTATCTGGAGCTGAGCGTGCCGGTGCTGAGCGACCTCCCCGGTGCACGCCAGCTGACCCTGGACATGGCAACGCGCTACTCGGACTACACCACCTTCGGCGGAACCCTCAACAGCAAGTTCGGCATCTCGTGGAAGCCGATCGACCAGCTGCTGGTCCGTGGCACCTGGGCCCAGGGTTTCCGTGCGCCGACCATCTCGAATCTGTACGGCGGCGGCTCGCAGACCTTCACCACCGGCTTCCGTGACCCCTGCGATACGGTCTATGGCGCCGCCGCCAGCAGCCCGGAGGTACGTGCACGTTGCGCCGCCGACATCGCCAACGCGGACAGCTACCGCCAGCTCGGCCAGGGCAACGAGCCGATCACCGGCAGCAGTGGGCAGACGCCCCTGCCCTTCACCAACGGCTCCAATCCCGACCTGAAGCCGGAAACCTCGACCAGCCGCACGCTGGGGCTGGTCTGGAGCCCGACGTTTGCCGAAGGACTGAACATTGCGTTGGACTGGTGGAAGATCCGTATCGACAACACCATCGTCGCCGACCATCCCAACGACATCCTCCGCGACTGCTACGAACTGGGCATCGCCGAGCGCTGCGGCAGTTTCACCCGCGACCCGGAACTGGGCATCGTCAACACGCTCAACTATGGCAGCCGCAACAGCGGGTTCCGCCAGGCCGAAGGCTATGACCTGGAGATCGGCCACAAGATCGAAACGTCCTGGGGCACGCTGAGCGCCGACTGGAAGACCACCTATGTGGTCGCCGCGGAAGAACGGACCACCAACGAGGCGGATGCCCCGCCCATTCCCAGCAATGGCATCGCCAGCAACGGCGGCATCGGCTTCCGTGTGCGCTCCAACGCATCGTTGGGCTGGGAGCGCGGCAACCTCGGCCTAAGCTGGGGCCTGCGCTATTTCTCGGCGGTCAAGGAGCGTTGCCTGGATGCAGCCACGTATCCGGGTGAGTGCTCGCACCCGGGCCAGCGCGCGCCGTGGTTCAGTGGCAGCCGTGACTACAACCGTCGCGGATCGGTCACCTTCCACGACGTGCAGGCGCGCTACAACCTGCCATGGGATGCGACAGTTTCGATCGGTGCCAACAATGTGTTCGGCCGCCAGGGACCGGCCATGTACAGCCAGCCGAGCGCCAACTTCTCCTACTACGGTGGCTTCGACATCGGTCGTTTCATCTACATGAAATACCAGCAGCGCTTCTGATCCACCGCGCCACCTGCACGACCGCCACGGCCCTTCGGGGCCGTGGCTTCGTACAGGGACCTGACCACCGTCATCCCGTGGTCGCAAAGCGGTCATATCGGCTACATCGCCAGGCCCGAGCATGCCGGAAACCCGGAGGCCCGCCATGCGCTATGCCATCGTCACCGAGACCTACCCGCCGGAAGTGAACGGCGTTGCCCTCACCGTGCAGGGCCTGGAGCAGGGACTGCGCAATTCCGGCCATGACATCGACCTGATCCGGCCACGCCAGACCAGCGAAGCACTGGACTCGGCACCGGGCACGCTGCTGGTGCCGGGCGCCGCACTGCCGCGCTACCCCGGCCTGCGCTTCGGCCTGCCTGCACCGATCCGGCTCAACCGTCACTGGCAGCAGCAGCGTCCCGATGCGGTCTACATCGCCACCGAAGGCCCGCTGGGCTGGTCGGCGCTGCGCACCGCGCGCCGCCTTGGCATTCCGGTCGCCAGTGGTTTCCATACCCGCTTCGACGAGTACCTGCCCGACTACGGCGTGGCCTGGCTGCAGGCTGCCGCGATGCGCTGGATGCGCCGGTTCCACAACCAGGCCGATGCAACCCTGGTGCCCACCCGCGAGCTGCAGCAGTTCCTCGGTGAACAGGGCTTCGAACGCGTGCGCCTGCTGGCACGCGCGGTCGACAGCCAGCAGTTCGATCCGGGCCGGCGCGACCCGGCGCTGCGCGAGGAATGGGGCGTGGACGGCAACGGCCTGGTCGCGATCCATGTCGGCCGCATCGCTGCGGAAAAAAACCTTGGCCTGGCGGTGAAAGCCTTCCGCCGCCTGCAGCAGATCCGGCCCAAAGCCCGCTTCGTCTGGGTGGGTGATGGTCCGGCCCGCGAAAAACTGGCACATGAAAACCCCGATTTCATTTTCTGCGGCATCCAGCGCGGCGAAGCCCTGGCACGGCATTTCGCCAGCGGTGACCTGTTCCTGTTCCCCAGCCGCAGCGAGACCTTTGGCAACGTGACCCTGGAAAGCATGGCCAGCGGCCTGGCCACCGTCGCTTTCGACTACGGTGCGGCCCGCGAATACCTGCGTGATGGCGAGAACGGTGCGGCCGTGGAAAACGATGAGCAGTTCATCGAGGCAGCGGTGCAGCTGGCCGCCGATGATGCACGACGCCGCGAATTCGGCAGCAGCGCCGCGCGTGCGATGAAGCGCCTGCATCCACAGCAGGTGGTTGCCGAATTCGATGCCCTGCTGGCCGAGCTGGCCCAGTCGCGGAGGAGCGGCCATGCGCACCACGCCGCTTGAGCTGCTGGCCGGCCGCGAGGCGCGGCTCTGCCGCCGGGCCAACCACTACTGCCGGCGTCGCCGCGTGCGTCGCCTGTTCTCGGTCATCAGCCGGCTCGGCGATGGCGTGTTCTGGTACGTGCTGATGGGCGCGCTGGTGGCGGTGGACGGCTTCGACGGACTGCGTGCATCGGTGCACATGGCCGCCACCGGCCTGGCCGCCCTGCTGCTCTACAAGGGCCTCAAGCGCTGGACACGGCGCCCCCGCCCGTATGCGGCCGATCTGCGCATCCGTGCCTGGGTGGCGCCGCTGGACGAGTTCAGCTTCCCCTCCGGGCACACCCTGCACGCAGTGTCGTTCACCATCGTCGCGCTGGCCTACTACCCGTGGCTGGCGCCGCTGCTGGTGCCGTTCACCTTCGGCGTCGCGCTGTCGCGGGTGGTGCTGGGCCTGCACTACCCGTCCGATGTACTGGCCGCCACCGGCATTGCCATCCTGCTGGCATCGGCCAGCCTGGCTTGGTTGCCGCTGCCGGTGTAGCCCCCGGGGTCAGATCCCTTCGGTAGCGCCGGGCCATGCCCGGCGGTGGATGCCCTAGAATGCCTGCATGACCACGTTGTTCATTTCCGACCTGCACCTGGACCCCAGCCGTCCGGAGATCACCGACCTGTTCCTGCGCTTCCTGCGCGAGCAGGCGCCCGGCGCCGATGCGCTGTACATCCTCGGCGACCTGTTCGAAGCCTGGATCGGCGACGACACGCCCTCGCCTGCTGCCGATGCGGTGGCCGACGCGCTGAAGGTACTTTCCGACAGCGGCGTACCGGTGTACTTCATCCGCGGCAACCGCGACTTCCTGCTCGGCGAAGACTATGCGCGCCGTGCCGGCCTGCGCATCCTGCCCGACCCGTGCGTGATCGAGCTGTACGGCCGCCCGGTGCTGCTGCAGCACGGCGACCTGCTGTGCACGGACGACATCCCCTACCAGCAGTTCCGTGCACAGACGCGCGACCCGGTGTTCCAAGCGCAGTTCCTGTCGCAGCCGCTGGCCGCACGCATCGCCTTCGCGCAGAAGGCCCGGGAAACCAGCCAGGCCCGCCAGTCGGAAATGAAGCAGGATGATCGTGCGCAGTTCGAGTCGGTAACCGACGTGTCACCCGCCGAAGTCGATGCCACCTTCGTGCGCCATGGCGTGGACACCATGATCCACGGCCACACCCATCGCCCGGCGGTGCACACGCTGCAGGCCGGTGGCCGCGCCTGCAACCGCATCGTGCTGGGTGACTGGTACGAACAGGGATCGGTGCTGCGCGTGGATGCCGGCGGCTGGTCGCTGGATACGCTGGCGCGCGAATGATGGATCGCGGGGTGCCAACCAAGGTTGGCATCTACCAGGGCAGGTGAACGCACCCGGGTAGACGCCGACCTCGGTCGGCGGTTGGCCTCAGCGGAAGGCCGCGATGGTGGCCTTGGTATTGACCAGCACGCGCTGGTTGTCGGCGGTGCTGGCATTGCCCATCGGGATGCCGTTGTAGTTGATGTTCGGGTTGGACCAGTAGTTCAGGCGCGGGCAGCCGGCCGAGCAGTCATAAGCCATGATCGTGCGCCAGCGCGAACCGGAGGACGGCTCGTAGCGATAACCGTGCCCATAGGCGTAGGGCGACGTGCTGGGATCACTGGCGATATCATGCCGCGCACTCTGCAGGTGGCCGATCTCATGCGCGAAGGAGTAGTAGCCGGTCGCGCAGTCCCAGTACACCGCCGCGAACGCCGTCGATGCCGTCGAACCGATGCCCGAGGCCAACCCGCAGTAGCTCGTGTTGTTGATCAGCAGCACGCCGACATCGGCCGCAGTGTTGTTGCGGCTGGTGTGGATGCTGTCCATGTAGCCGTCGCTGGTGTTGCGGAAGCGGGTCAGGTCGGTGGTGAAGTTGCCGGATTCGGTGTAGCTGGTGGTTTCATAGCCGGCCAGCTGCAGGGTGATGCCCACGTTGCTGTTGACGTAGCCCTGGTTGGATTCGGCCACCGCCAGCTGCACCAGCGACTGCATGTTGCCGCCATAGGCCGTTACCGCTGCATTGGTTGCCACCACCAGCACGCGGATGGTGGCCGGGGTACCGGACGAGGCCTGCGCGATGCCGATGCGGTCATTGTTGCCCATCGGGATTTTCGGCAGCTGGTTGTAGTCGGCCGGATGGTCGGCCGGCATCCGCGATTCATCCACTTCCACCAGTACATGCCGGTTGCCCAGTGGGCGCAGGCGATACAGCTTGCCGTCCTTGCGGATCGAACCGGTGAGGGTGTTGCCCGAACGCACCAGGATCACTGAATTACCAGGATCATCCTGGCCATTCGAAGTGGCGGCAGTCAGCCGATCGGACGGCGAGCGCAACTGGCCGTACCAGATGCTGCCGCCATCGGGCAGGGCTTCCACCTTGCTGCGCACCGCCTGCACGCGCTGGCCAAGCAGTTCGAACTCCAGCTGCGGCTGCGCAGTGGCAGCAGCGTCGACACGCACTTCCTGTACCGTCGCGGTGGACGGGGTGGCCAGCAGCTTGCCCAGCGCGGGCTCACTGTTTGCCGATGCGCGGCTGATGACCGTCACCGGCTCGAACAACGGTGCCGCATGCGCGGCCGCTGCCACCGACAAACCCAACACCAGGCCACCTGCCGCTTTGCCAATCGATCTGGACAACATTGCGTCGCTCCTTGAATGATGTGAACAGCGTTGATGCAGCACGCCCGGGTCTACCGGGTCTGGCCATCTGGCCTGCGCGGGTCATGTGAATTCAATAGAAGATGGGAATGAAAATCAGGAACTGTGATCGACCGCATCTGCGTTAAGTAAGGTCAAAAGCGTCACTACACTTCGCCAATACACCGCTTTCGCGCTACCGTGACGCAGCCACGACGGGGAATGCACATGGCACCATCGCAGGACACGGACGAAGATGTCGGCTTGCTGCGGATCGGCCTGTTCTTCGATGGCACCCGCAACAACGCACACAACCTGGCACGCGGTCGCCCACAGGTTCCGCAGCCACGCCCGGCGCAGCTGCGCGCGGATGATGATTCGACCTACCAGAGCCGGCTGACCAGCAGCTACGACAACGGCCTGACCAACATCGCGCGCCTGCAGCAGCTGTATCCGGACAGCCGCCGCGATGCGATGGCCGCGCCTTCGCTGTCGATCTATGTCGAGGGCGTGGGGACCCGCGATGATGCCGATGACGATCTGATCGGACTGGCCTTCGGCATCGGTGCCAGTGGCGTTCGCGCGAAAGTGCAGCGCGCGCTGCAGGTGCTGCTGCCGGCGGCACTGGCCGAGCTGTCCGCGCGCTGGCAGCGACCGCTGCGTGGCGTGCAGCTGGATCTGTTCGGCTATTCGCGCGGTGCTGCCGCGGCACGTGATATCGCAAACCAGCTGCAGGCCTGGGACAGCGCGCGCTGGCGCCAGCTGCTGCAGGGCGCCGGCCTGCCCTGCGCTGCGGACTTCGCCGCCGTCACGCCGGTGCTGCGCTTCATCGGACTGTTCGACACCGTGGTTGCAGTCAATGGTGGCCGCGCCGATGAACACCCGCAGCTCGCCCTGCGCAGTGGCATCGCGGCACACGTCGTGCAACTGGCCGCGCGTGACGAGCATCGCCAACACTATCCATTGACCAGCGTCGCGCCAACGTTCACCGAGATCGCCCTGCCCGGCGTGCACGCCAACATCGGCGGTGGCTACAACCAGCTGGAAGAAGGGCCCAAGCTGCTCAGCCGTCCGCGCCGGCAGCAGCTGCGCCGCCCAGCGGTTTCCGACTACCAGGTCCCTCCACTGGCGTTGCTGCAGGCCACCACGGCCTACGCCGAAACGCAGGCCGACGCCGAACGCTGGCGGCAGCAGCTGGGCGTGGGTGAAAAGGAGATCTGGGTGGATGTCTGGCACCAGTGGCAGCAGCAGCGTCGCGCCGGCAGCCGCAGCGTGCTGTTGTCGCCGGTGCTGTATGTGACCGCCGCGGTGGTGCTGCGTCGGCGCATCGACTGGCGTTACCAGCTGATCGCGCTGCAGGTGATGCAGCAGCAGGCCATCGATGCTGGCGTGCAATGGACCGCCAATGCCGCTGGAGTTCCCGGCTGGGAGCTGCCGTCCGCCCTGCAGCCGATCGCACGCCGACTGGTGGCCGGACAGCCGCTGACGCAGACACAGGAGGCGCTGCTGCGACGGCGTTACCTGATGCAGTCGGCGCACTGGAACTTCGATGCACTGGGCGACACCGCACTGACCTACGCCGCCGATGCCGGCGTCAGCGAACTGCCGTACCGGCCGGGTCCCGGCCTGTTCTACATCAACCGGCCAACGGTGGATGGCAAGCGCGTGGTGTTGCCGAACGCATGAAAAAAGGGACGGAGGGGATTAAGTCGTTTGTGCCACAAACGACTTAATCCCCTCCGTCCCCTTTTCTTCAACCGGCCTGTTCAATCAGGTTGGCCAACTCATCCGCATCGAACCCGGCCAGCAGGCGCGCTTCGATGTTGAATGGCCCATGCAGGTAGCCGCCGGCGTACTCCACCAGCAGTTCCTTGAAGCGCGCACGCGGCTCGACAGCGGCGCGGTCGCAGTACCAGCGGTACCAGCGCGAACCGGCAGCGACGTGCGCCACTTCCTCGCGCAGGATCACTTCCAGCACATCGGCGGTTTCGCCATCGCCGACATTGCGCAGCTTCCCGATCATGCCGGGCGTTACGTCCAGGCCGCGCGCCTCCAGCACGCGTGGCACCAGTGCCATGCGTGCCAGGCCGTCATGGGCGGTCTTTTCGCACATTTCCCACAGGCCGTTGTGCGCTGGGAAATCGGCATAGTCGTGGCCATGCACCTGCAGGCGTTCGCGCAACAGCATGAAGTGCCGGGATTCGTCGTCGGCACAGCTGACCCAGTCGGCATGGAACGCCGGCGGCAGGCCACGGAAGCGGTATACCGCATCCCAGGCCAGGTCGATCGCGTTGAGTTCGATATGGGCGATGGCGTGGATGAAGGCGGCACGCCCTTCCACACCGCCCAGTCCGCGCCGCGGCACTTCACGCGGATGCACCAGCACCAGCTGCGCCGGCCGGCCGGGCATGCGGATCGGCTCCGGCGGCGGTGCATCGGCCGCCACCTTCAGGCGGCCAGCACGGAACGCGGCGGCATAGGCCTGGGTCAGCGCCACCTTGCGCAGCGGGTCGGCTTCGGCCAGGCACTGCTGCGCAGCGCGCAGCAGGTCGCCACCAACGTCGGGTACATCGACCACGCCTGGACCTCAGGCGCGGCGCTTGTGCTTGGCGTCGTCCGAACGCAGCTGCTGGATGCGCTCGAAGTAGCCCGGCTCGATACCCGTCGGGTAGTGGCCGTTGAAGCAGGACGAATCGAAGTTGCGCAGCGCCGGGTTGCCCTCGCTCACCGCCGCTTCCATGTCTTCCAGGTCCTGGTAGATCAGCCAGTCGCAGCCCAGGTGGGCCTCGATCTCTTCCACGGTGCGGTTGTGCGCGACCAGCTCTTCGGCCGCCGGCATGTCGATGCCGTAGATGTTCGGGTAGCGCACCGGCGGTGCCGCGCTGGCCAGGTACACCTTGCGCGCGCCCGCATCACGGGCCATCTGCACGATCTGCTGGCTGGTGGTGCCGCGCACGATCGAGTCGTCCACCAGCAGCACCACGCGGTTGCGGAACTCCAGGTGGATCGGGTTGAGCTTGCGGCGCACCGACTTCACGCGTTCGCCCTGGCCCGGCATGATGAAGGTGCGGCCGATGTAGCGGTTCTTGATGAAGCCTTCGCGGTACTTCACCCCGAGCACGTTGGAGATCTCCAGCGCGGCATCGCGCGAGGTATCCGGGATCGGGATGATGGTGTCGATGTCGTGGTCCGGGCGCAGGCGCAGGATCTTCTCGCCCAGCTTGATGCCCATGCGCATGCGCGCCTTGTGCACCGAGACGTTGTCGATCATCGAATCCGGGCGCGCGAAGTACACGTATTCGAAGATGCACGGGGTGTGCTCGGCCGGCTCGGCGCAGATTTCCGAGAACAGCTCGCCACGCGCGGTGATCACCAGCGCTTCGCCCGGCTGCACGTCGCGCACGCGCTGGAAGCCCAGCACGTCCAGCGCGGCCGACTCGGAGGCGACGATGTACTCGTCACCTTCGGCGTGGCTGCGCTTGCCCAGTACCAGCGGCCGGATGCCATGCGGATCGCGGAAGGCGACCAGGCCCAGGCCCAGCACCACGCTGACCACCGCATAGCCACCCTTGCAGCGGCGGTGCACGCCGGCCACCGCGCGGATCGCGGCTTCCGGGCTGAGCTGGCGCTGCTGCTCCAGTTCATAGGCGAACACGTTCAGCAGCACTTCGCTGTCCGAATCGGTGTTGACGTTGCGGCGGTCCTGTTCGAACACCTGCTGGCGCAGCGCTTCGGTGTTGATCAGGTTGCCGTTGTGGGCCAGCGCGATGCCGTACGGCGAATTGACGTAGAACGGCTGTGCCTCGTCCATGCCTTCCGAACCGGCGGTCGGGTAGCGCACATGGGCGATGCCGACGCTGCCTTCCAGGGTGGACATGGTGCGGGCATCGAACACATCGCGGACCAGGCCGGTGGCCTTCTGCACGCGCAGGCGGCTGCCGCTGGCGGTGGCGATGCCCGCCGCATCCTGGCCACGGTGCTGGAGAACGGTCAAGCCGTCATACAACTGCCCGGCGACGTTCTGGTTGCCGACGATTCCGACGATGCCACACATGGTGCGAGGTCTCCGCTGGGCTGTGCCCAGTTACAAGGAAGGTGGCCGTACCTGGCCGCGGTGGTCGCCGCGCGCGCGGTCGACGTTGGCCGGATCGCCCGGCTCGATACTGTCCGGCAGTGCAGGAGCGTCCGGGCGCACTTCGGCCGGATCGTAAGAATCGCCCTGTTCCGCTTTCGCAGGCCGCAGCCATCCGCTGCCTGCCACTACCTGGTTGAGGATCCCATTATCGCCTGCCGCGCCCGGCTTTCCCAACCCGGCGCCTGCGTTCTTGCCCAACTCCATCAATGCAGATGGGGACAGCGCGTCGGTCGGCAAGGCCTTGGGCAGCAGATCGGCCCCGGGAACCTTCCAGTGCGGCAGTTTGCTGTTCATCCAGGCCACGGTCGGGTTCAGCAACGGACGCACCGCCGAGCGCTGCCACGAGGGTTCGGCGGTCAGCGGGGTGAAGCTGCCCAGCAGCAGCAGGACCGCGGCGATCAGGCCGCCTCGCACCGCGCCCAGCACCCCGCCCAGCAGGCGGTCCAGGCTGGTCAGCATGCTGCGGTGGACCAGGGCTTTGATGACCATACCGATGACCGCGACCACGATCATCACGCCGATGCCGACCCCCAGGTAGCCACCGACGAAGTGTTCGCCACCGGGGGCCGCCGGCGCGGCCCACCAGTGGGCGGCATCATTGCCGAAGGCGAAGGCTGCCCACGCGGCCAGCAGCCACGACAGGGTGCCGATGACGATTCCGACGAAGCCGCGCAGCATCCCCAGCAGGGTCGAGGCGGCGATCACGATCAGCAGCACCACGTCGATCATGGCGCCCCGCTCCTTCGGCGGCGCTGGCAACGGGGCTGCGCGTGGGTCATGGGTGCGGTCGGACCATGCCGGCCACGCCGACCTTGGCGGCGACCTGCGCCTTCAGCTGCTCGGCGTCAGCGCGGTTGGCCACCGGCCCGACGCGGACGCGATGCAGGGTTCCCTTGTCCGTGCGCACCTGCTCGACGAAAGCGCTGAAACCAGCGGCACGAACCTTGTCGCGCAGGGCATTGGCATCGTTGGCCTGACCGAACGCGCCCAGCTGCACGGCAAAGCCGACGCCGCTGGCAGCTGGTGCTGCCGGTGTGGTCGGCGCCGTCGCCGGCTTGCTGGCGGTGGCCTCCGGCTTCGGTTCGGGCTTCGGCGCCGGCTTCGGCGGTTCCGGCTTGGCGGCCGGCGGCGCGGTCGCCGTTGGCGTGCTCGGCGGCAGGCTTTCGCTGCGGACCGGGTTGCCGCTGGCCGAGGGCGCAACAGCTGCGGACGGGGTGCTGGCGCTCGGCGCAGCCGGTGCCGGGGTGGCCGCAACCGGAGTACTGCTGCCGGCCGCCGCGTCCAGGGTGATCACTTCGGCCTTCACATCCGCACGGATCTTCACCGCCTGCAGGCGGGCCGCTTCGGCCTGGGCACGGTCGGCGTAAGGTCCAACGCGCACGCGCCATGCCTGGCGGCCGTTGATGGTGGCCGTTTCGGCGAAGCCCGGCAGCTGCGAGCGCTTCAGGTAGGCGATCACCGCATCGGCGTCGGCCTTGCTGCCGTAGGCACCGAAGGTGACCGCATAGTTGCCGGCGGCGACTGCCGGCGAGGTGTCCACGGTCGGCGGCGTAGCCGGCGTGGCAGCCTCCTGCAGCGGCTTGGCCTGCCCGGTCTGCAGGCCGGTGGCACCACCGGCCGGGGCGACCAGCGGCAGCTCACGGGTTTCGAACTGGCCATCGGCCGGCGCATCCGGCGCGGCGATCGGCACATTGGCGACACCGCTGTCGGGTGCGGGTCCCTTGACCAGCATCGGCAGGAAAATCACGGCCAGTGCCACCAGCACGATGGCACCAATCAGACGCTGTTTCAGAGGCGTATCCACGTGAGGCAGGCAACTGTCCGGAGATTGCCGTCGATTATACGGGTGCCGGACCGGCCGGCGTCGGCGTTGGCTGAACGCGGATCAGGCGTCGCCCTGCAGCCACTGCAGAGCCGCAGCGGCGGTATGGAAGGAGCCGAACACCAGCACCCGGTCACCCCGCTCAGCCTGGGCCAGCACCTGCGCCAGCGCCTGTTCGACGCTATCGGCCAGCGGTGCCTTGGCCGCCACCGTACCGCTCAGGCGTGCCTGCAGCTGAGCGGCGCTCTGCCCACGCGGACCGTCCAGCCCGGCCAGGGTCCACTCGCCCACCACGTCCTGCAGAGCCTGCACCACACCCGCCGCGTCCTTGTCCTGCAACGCGGCGTACACCGCCAGGGTGCGGCCGGCTGACACTTCGGCCTTCAGCGCACGCGCCAGCTGGCCCGCCGCCTGTGGGTTGTGGCCCACGTCCACGCGGAGCTGCACGCCGTCGCGCTCGAATGCCTGCATGCGGCCGGAGATTCGCGCTGCTGCGATACCCGCGGCCCACGCCGCACGCGGCACCGGCTTGTCCAGCGCGCGCAGGGCGGCGATGGCAGCACCGGCATTGGCCAGCTGGATCGGGCCGGCCAGCGCCGGGGTGGGCAGCTCCATGCGCAGGCCGACATCGCGCCAGCGCCAGCGCTGGGCGTCGATCGGCTCGTAGAAGTAATCGCTGCCGCCGCGGATCGCGTTGGCACCGACCAGATAGGCACGCGCCAGCACGCTGGACGGCGGATCGGTCTCGCCCAGGATCACCGGCTTCCAGCCACGGATGATGCCGGCCTTCTCGGCGCCGATCGCTTCGCGGTCCTCGCCCAGCCACTCGGCATGGTCGATGTCCACGGTGGTGATCACTGCCACGTCGGCGTCGACGATGTTGACCGCATCGAGGCGGCCACCCAGGCCCACTTCCAGAACCGCCAGGTCCAGCCCGGCGTCGGCGAACAGCTGCAAAGCAGCGAGCGTGCCGTACTCGAAATAGGTCAGCGTGGTGTCGCCGCGTGCCGCTTCGACGGCATTGAACGCAGCAACCAGCGCCGAATCGTCCACGTCCTGCCCGTCGATGCGCACACGTTCGTTGTAGCGCAGCAGATGCGGCGAGGTGTAGGCACCCACCTTCCAACCGGCAGCACGGCCGATGGCCTCGATGAAGGCCACGGTGGAGCCTTTGCCGTTGGTGCCACCGACCACGATGGTGCGCCCGGCCGGCGCGCCAAGACCCATCGCCGTGGCCACGGCGCGCACGCGCTCCAGGCCCATGTCGATGGTCGCCGGGTGCTGGCGTTCAATGTAATCCAGCCAATCGGCCAGGGTGGTCGGGGTGTTCGTCACGGCAGTGCTTCCAGCAGGTACAGGTGGTTCGGTGTGGCGGGTCAGAGTGCGCGGTGCTTGGCTTCGCCGAAGAACGGCGTGTTGTGGGCGCAGTCGTTCAGGCGCACCACTTCCAGGCTGTCCAGATCGGCGCCTTCGAGCAGGTTGAGCGTGGTCGGTGCCTGGCGGAAGGTCCACAGGCGGGAAATCGGCAGGCCCAGCACCTTGCACAGGATCACGCGGTTGACCGCGTCATGGGCAACCACCAGCAGGGTGTCGTGCTCGCCGAGGCCTTCGGTGGCACGGGCCAGGCCACGCCAGCTGCGTTCCAGCACCAGGCGCAGCGATTCGCCACCGGGCATCAGCACGGTATCGGGCTCCTCGCGCCAGGCCTGCAGGCGCGACGGATCCTTTTCGTTGATCTCGCTGGCGAGCAGGCCTTCCCACTCACCGTGGGCGATTTCCTGCAGCTCCGGCTCGGTCAGCAGCATGTCGGCACGCGCGGCGCCAAGCGCCAGCTGCGCGGTGCGCTGGGCGCGCGACAGCGGCGAGGCGACGGCACGGGTGATGTCCACCGAGGCCAGGCGGGCACCCAGTGCCTGGGCCTGGGCTTCACCGATCGGCGAAAGCGGAATATCGATCTGGCCCTGGTAGCGGCCTTCGGCGTTCCACGGCGTTTCGCCGTGGCGGGCAAGCAGGATGCGCATGCGTGCAAGGGGTCCTGGGGGGAGGAGGTTTCCGCGTTTCGTTCACATCCTGTGAAGTGCGCGGAACAGGGATGATACCTGTTCGGCGCACCGGGCCGGGCCGGGCATGAAAAAACCCCGCGACGTGGGTCGCGGGGTTTCGGAAACTCCGGCTATCTGGTCGAGGTTGCCGGCCAGCGGCCGGCACTACCCTCGGTACAGGCAGTAGATCCACGCCATGCGTGGATGGACCGCCCGGAACCGCGAACCTTACTTGACCAGGTTCAGTTCCTTCAGCAGCTGCGGCGCCGGCGCCACTTCCTGCATGATCCACTGCATGTAGCGGCTGTCGACGGCGATCATGCGGGTCATCACCGGGTCGAACACCCAGTTGGAGCTGACCGATTCCCAGTTGCCATCGAAGGCCAGGCCGACCAGCTTGCCGTTGGCATCCAGCACCGGCGAACCGGAGTTGCCGCCGGTGATGTCCAGGTTGGACAGGAAGTTCACCGGCACCGAACCAATGCGCTTGTCTTCCAGGCCGCCGTAACGCTTGGCCTTGACCGCATCGAGCAGCGCCTTCGGCGAATCGAACGGATCTTCACCGGTTTCCTTCGCCGCCACGCCTTCCAGGGTGGTGAACGGGGTGTACTTCACGCCGTCCTTGCCATAGCCCATGACGTTGCCGAAGGTGATGCGCAGCGACAGGTTGGCATCCGGATAGACGAACTCGCCCTGGCTCTTCTTGTAGTCGGCCACGGCCTGCAGGTACAGCGGGCGGGCGGTCAGTGATTCGCCTTCGCGGATCTTCTTCTGCTCTTCCTGCTTCAGCAGTGCCGGCATGACGGCCACGGCGTACTGGATGGCCGGATCGCTGCTGGCTTCAAACGCGGCACGGTCGGCCTTGAACCACTTCAGGCGATTGTCCAGGCTGCCCAGCTCGGTGCCGCCCAGCTTGTTCACCAGCGACTTGACCGCAGCGGCATCGCTGCCGGCCAGCCACTTGTTCAGCACTTCGTTGTCGCGCTGCGCGGCCGGCAGGGCCACGTACTGGTCCAGCCAGTAGGTCTGCAGCTGCTGGTCCATCTTTGCCACGTAGCGACGGTCCATCTGCTTCAGGCCACCTTCGATGGTGGTCAGGTCGCGTTCCTGGTAACCGGCTTCGCGCTCGGCATCCGGCTTGCTGCGCTCGATCGACAGGCGGTACAGGGTGATCGCTGCGCCAACGGCCGAGGTGTTGTTGAACTGGCCGACGAACAGGTCGCGTTCGCGGGTCGACTTGCTGGTATCCAGATGCTTGAGCAGCTGCGCGTGTGCGGCCAGCGCCGGCTTGCCGGCAGCACCCTGCTTCTTCAGCCAGGCCAGCACGGCGGCTTCTTCAGCCTGCTTCTGGCCGGCGGCGTCGATGCGCTTGAAGCCTTCCAGCTGGCCCAGGTAGTTCTTGGCCACGTTGTTCATGCTGGCGGCAGTGGCGGCGTACTTCACCTTGACGTCGGCGTCGGCCTTGCCAGCATCGGCGATCATCTTCAGCACTGCGTTGTAGTGCTTGGCGATGGTCGGGTAGGTGAAGCTGGCGGTTTCGTTGAACTCGCCGGCCAGTGCGTAGCGGTTGGTGCGGCCCGGGTAGCCGGCCACCATCACGAAGTCGTCGGCGCCCAGCGGCTGGTCGGCGAACTTCAGGAAGTGCTTGGGCTGGTAGGGCACGTTGTCGGCGGCGAAGGCGGCCGGCTTGCCGTCCCTGCCGACGTAGGCACGGTAGAAGGAGAAGTCGCCGGTGTGGCGCGGCCACATCCAGTTGTCGACGTCGCCACCGAACTTGCCGACGCTGCCCGGGGGGGCGTAGACCAGGCGCACGTCCTTGATTTCCATGTTGCGGAACAGGCGGTAGGTGTTGCCGCCGGAGAAGCTGTACAGGCGGCAGCGGAAGCCGGCATCGGCTTCACAGGCGGCGACCTGGGCCTTGTCGAAGGCGTCCAGCGCGCGGCTGCGGGCCAGCGGATCGTTGCCGGCGCCAGCAATGGCGGCCTTGGCCTGGGCGGTGACGTCGGTGATCTGGTCGAGCACGAACACGCGGGCGTTCGGGCCGGCGCTCAGTTCGTCCTTCAGGGTCGGCGCGTTGAAGCCGTCCTTGATCAGGTTCTTCTGCGCGGTCGAATTCAGCTGGATGGCGCCATACGCGCAGTGGTGGTTGGTGACCACCAGGCCCTGCGGCGAGACGAAGCTGGCGGTGCAGCCGCCGAGGGCGACGACCGCGCCCATCGGGTCGCCGGTCAGGTTGGACAGTTGTTCCGGGGACAGCTTCAGGCCGGCCTTCTGCAGCGGACCGGCGATTTCCGGCAGCTGCTGCGGCACCCACATGCCTTCAGCGGCATGGGCGACCTGGGCCAGCCCGAGGCTGGCGACGATGGAGAATGCAAGCAGGTTCGAGCGCATGGAGCGGCCCCTGGTAGTGGAACCTTCGATTGTAGCCCGCCGCCCTGCCCCGGCCCGAACCCCGGAAGTCATGGGCCGGGCGCACCGATGCCCTTCGCCGGGCCAGGGCCCCGGGAACCCGGGGACCGCACGCGCCCCCGGAGCGGCCGGGCCGGCCAGCGCCACGGCGGGGC
>NZ_JBDJKU010000051.1:0-31799 GCF_039673015.1 Stenotrophomonas sp. TWI1409 | reverse complement strand
GGTTGAGGTGGCGTGAGCGCCATGGATGGCGCGACCGAGGCTACATGGACGTATTTACGCCGTCCCCCTCAACCGGACCCACCCCGCCATCCCACGGAATGCCCGCTTTTGACGTTGACGTTGACGTCAGCAGGTGCAGGGCTGCAAGCCCTGCACCCCCCCTCTTAGTACAGCGTACGCTCCGGCGCACCTGCCGGCGGCGGGGTGTACTGGTACAGCCAGGTCTCGGTGAGGGTCTTGCCGCCACTGCGCAGGAACAGGCGGATGTCGATCTGCTCGGTGCTGCCTTCCGGCGGCACCAGGTCGAACATCGCGCGGTAGCCGTTGATCTCGCGCAGCGGGCGCGCCGACACGATCTCGACCCGGCCGCGGCTGGCTTCCACCACGGCCTCGACCTCACCCTTGTCGATCAGCCTGGCCAGTTCGCCGCCTTCGAAGTCCACCGCGAAGCGCCAGCTGAAATACTCGCGCTTCTTGCCGACCACGCCACCCAGGCCGGTGCGGCTGGCCACGCAGTGCGCCAGCGGCGGCCGTGCCGGCGGTTCGGCGCCCCAGTACAGGCGATAGCCGACCAGCAGCTCCTGGCCCGGCTGCGGCTTTTCCTTCGGGTTCCAGAACGCCACGATGTTGTCGAAGGTCTCGTCCACGGTGGGAATCTCCACCAGCTGCACCGAGCCCTCGCCCCATTCGCCCTTCGGCTCCACCCACAGGCAGGGGCGCTTCTCGTAGAACACGCCGTCGTCCTGGTAGTGGTCGAAGTTGCGGTCGCGCTGCAGCAGGCCGAAACCACGCGGGTTGCGGTCGACGAACATGTTGAAGCGCAGGTTGCGCGGATTCAGCAGCGGTCGCCAGATCCATTCGCCGGCACCGGTCCACAGCGACAGGCCATCGGTGTCGTGGATCTCCGGGCGCCAGTCCCATGCCATGCGGCGGTCGTTCTCGCCCACCTGGTACATGCTGGTGCACGGGGCGATGCCCAGCCGCTCGATCGCCTTGCGCGGGTACAGCGCGCTGTCGATGTCCATCAGCAGCACATCACCATTGGTGATGGCGAAGCGGTAGGCACCGGCCACGCTGGGCGAATCCAGCAGGCCGTAGACCACGATCGTCTCCGAATCGGCCGATGGCTGCTCCAGGTAGTAGGCGATGAAGTCCGGGAATTCCTCCGGCTTGCCCATGCCGGTGTCGATCGCCAGGCCGCGCGCGGACTGGCCGTACTGGCCTTCCTTGCCGACCGCGCGGAAGTAGCTGGCGCCGAGGAAGGCGGCGAAGTCGCGGTCGGTGTCCTTGCGGGTGTTCAGGCGGAAGCCGGCGAAGCCCAGATCGGCCGGCAGCTCGCCGTCCTTGATGCCGCTCTTGCCGTAGTTGAACGCCGCGCCGTCATAGGCCAGCTCCTGCGCCTTGCCGTCGACCACGTCGAACATGCGCACCGGCGAGTGGAAGTACAGGCCCAGGTGGAAGAACTTGGCCTGGAACTTGCCAGGCTGGTCAGCCCACAGCGCATGGTCCTGGCGGTAGCCGATCGACTGGTACTGGTCCCAGTCCAGGCCTTCCAGGCGGCCCGGCAGCACCCGCTTGTGGCTCTTGTAGGGTGCCTGTGCCAGCGCGCGCGCCTGGCCCTTCAGGGTGGCGAAGTCGAACGGCTGCGGCTGGCCGAGGCGGCGCAGGCCCATCTGGCCGCTCTTGCTGGCCGCGCACGCGGGCAGGGACGGCAGGCCGAATGCAGCCAGGGCGAGGGAGGCATTGCGGATGAAGTCGCGTCGTTGCATGCAGGCGCGTCAGGCACAGAGGGAAGGTCGGCCATCATAGGCAGACAAACGTTAACGGGCAGCGGAGACGTGCCCTGCCCGTTCAGCTGCCGCTGGCCGCCCGGCTCAGCGCTGGCAATGGCTGCACCAGACGCTGGCGCGCTGGCCGATGGTGGCGTGCTTCAGCGCGCGACCACAGTTCGGGCAGGGCAGCCCGTCGCGGCCGTACACCAGCAGTTCCTGTTCGAAATAGCCCGGTGCGCCGTCAGGGCTGATGAAATCGCGCAGCGTGGTGCCGCCACGGGTGATGGCGTAGCCGAGGATTTCCTTCACCGCGTCGGCCAGCCGCTGATAGCGCCCGCGCGAGATCTTGCCGGCCTCGCGCAGCGGGCTGATGCCGGCCTTGAACAGGCTCTCGGCGGCGTAGATGTTGCCCACGCCCACCACCACCGCCTGGTCCATCAGGAAGGTCTTCACCGGCGCGCTGCGGCCACGGCTGCGGGCGAACAGGTAGTCGCCGTCGAACGCGTCGTCCAGCGGCTCCGGGCCCAGCCCCTGCAGCAGCGGATGGATCTCACCGGCGGGCTGCCAGAGCAGGCTGCCGAAGCGGCGCGGGTCGTTGAAGCGCAGCAGGCGGCCGTTGTCCAGGCTGATGTCGACGTGGTCGTGGGCGCGCACCGGCGTATCACCGGGCAGCACGCGCAGGCTGCCGGACATGCCCAGGTGCAGCACCGCGCTGCCGATGGCGGTATCCAGCAGCAGGTACTTGGCGCGCCGACGGATCTCCTCGATGCGCTGCCCCGGCAGCAGCTCGGCCACTTCCGGCGGAATCGGCCAGCGCAGGTCGGCGCGACGCAGGATCACGCCATGCACGCGGCGACCCTGCAGGTGCGGCGCCAGGCCCCGGCGGGTGGTTTCGACTTCGGGCAGTTCAGGCATGAACCGATTCTACGCCCGCTCAGCGTGGCGGTGCCGCCAGTTCACGAGCATCCAGGACGCCATCACCGTTGGCATCCTGCTTGTGGAAACGCTGCACGATCACCTGCCGCTGCTGCTCGCGGCTGATCGCCCTGCCCTTGCCGCCGGGCAGCTCGTCTGCGCTCAGCACGCCATCGCCATTGCGGTCCATGCGATCGAAGGCATACAGCATCCACTGCACGTACTCGGCCTCGCTGACCCTGCCGTCGCCATCGCTGTCCATCCGCTGCAGGTAGCTGGTGGTGTCGGTGACCTGGGCCAGCGCCACGCCCGGCAGCAGCACCGCCAGCAGAACCCCGTACCCAGCCCTCACGCGCCCACCAGGCTGTAGCCCTTCAACCGTGCGGCATAGGCCTGCAGCGCGGCGATCCCGCTTTCCTCGGCCTCACGGCACCACGCCTGCAACTGATGCAGGCGCTCGGCGGCATCGTGGCCGCGGGCCTCGAGCAGCGCCGCCAGCCGCGCGCGGTACTCGACCAGGGTGCGGATGCGCGGGCGCTGCGCCACCCATTCGCTGAGCTGGGCACGACTGTCCGGCTTCAGCCAGCGGCCATCGTTGACCAGGCCGCGGCGCAACCGACGCGGCAGCAGGCGACGCAGCTTGGCCCCGGCCTGCACGGCTTCCTCGCGCAGGGCCGGCATGAACACATTGCGCTGGTAATCGGTCATCGCCTGGAAGCGGTGCGACAGCAGCGCCTTCAGGGTTTCGGCATCGGGCACCGCGATGTTCGGGCGCACGTCCATGGCCGGCGCCACCCGCAGCACCCTGGCCAGGCGCAGCGCCTGCAGCAGGCGGATCGCACTCCAGCCGATATCGAACTCCCAGCGCCGCATCGCGAAGCGCGCCGAACTGGGGAAGGCATGATGGTTGTTGTGCAGCTCCTCGCCACCGATCCAGAACCCCCACGGCGTGAGATTGGTGGAGGTGTCGGCGGACTCGTAGTTGCGGTAGCCCCACCAGTGCCCCAGGCCATTGACCACGCCCGCGGCCCAGAACGGGATCCATGCCATCTGGATCGCCCACAGGGCCACGCCCGGCAGGCCAAACAACACGGTATTGATCGCGAACAGCAGCACCGGCCCCAACGTGGCATGCGGGGTATACAGGCGGCGCTCGATCGCATCATCCGGGGTGCCGCGCCCGTACTGCTCGATGTCCGCGCGCATGCCACGCGCTTCGCGGTACAGCTCCACGCCGTGCCAGAACACCTTGCCGATGCCACGGGTGACCGGGCTGTGCGGGTCGTCCTCGGTCTCCACCTTGGCGTGGTGCTTGCGGTGGATGGCCACCCACTCGCGGGTGATCATCGAGGTGGTCAGCCACAGCCAGAAGCGGAACACATGGGCCAGCGCCGGGTGGAAATCGACGCCGCGATGGGCCTGGCTACGGTGCAGGTACAGGGTCACCGAGAAGATGGTGATCTGGGTGAAGACCAGCAGCACCGCAAGCATGGCCCACCAGCCCAGGCCGAGCACACCACCGGTCAACAGGGACATCAGGGCATCTGGCATGACGGCTCTCCGGATCGACGCGGGGATGGCAGACATCATGGGCGCTTGCGTTGCAAACTGCATCCCTGCGGCGATGCTCTGCATCGCCATCCGAGGCACCGTTCACAGTTGGGGACCTGAGTTGTCGAGCCTTGATCCACGCGCCAGCGCCATGACCGCCGCCCCGCCCCTGCCGGAGCAGCCCCCCTTGATCGAACTGGACCGCGCCACCGTGGTGCGCGGCCAGGTGAAGGTGCTGCACGGGCTCAGCCTGCGCATCGCGCAGGGCCAGCACACCGCCCTGCTCGGCCCCAACGGCTGCGGCAAGTCCACCTTCATCAAGCTGATCACCCGCGAGCTGTACCCGCTGGCCCAGGGCGACGGCGCGGTGGCGGTGAAGGTGCTGGGCCAGAACCGCTGGCAGGTGGACCGGCTGCGCTCGCAGCTGGGCATCGTCACCGGCGACCTCAGCAGCAACCTGGCCGACATGCCCGGGCTGACCGTGGAACAGGCGGTGCTGTCCGGCTTCTTCGCCAGCTACGTGGTACCGGCCTTCCGCGAGGTGACCGCCGACATGCGTGCACGCGTCGGCGAGACACTGGCGATGACCGGCGCGCTGTCGCTGCGTGAACGCGCCTACGCAGAGCTGTCGGCCGGCGAGACCCGCCGCGTGCTGATCGCCCGCGCGCTGGTCAACCGGCCGCAGGCACTGCTGCTGGATGAGCCCTCCACCGGCTTGGATCT
Organism: Stenotrophomonas sp. TWI1409; assembly: GCF_039673015.1. NCBI lineage: Bacteria > Pseudomonadati > Pseudomonadota > Gammaproteobacteria > Lysobacterales > Lysobacteraceae > Stenotrophomonas > Stenotrophomonas sp. TWI1409. Next base: position 26,838 of record NZ_JBDJKU010000051.1, on the reverse strand, counting down.
GGTCGCCCGCGAGCAGCTGGTGGCGACCATGCGGGTGTTGGCACAGCAGGGCATCACCCTGGTGCTGGTGACCCATCACATCGAAGAGATCATTCCCGAGATCGAGCGGGTGGTGCTGCTGCGCGACGGCCGCGTACTGGCCGATGGCACCCGCGCCGAGCTGCTGCGCAACGAACCGCTGTCGGCGGTGTTCGGCGGTGCGATTACGGTGGTCGAGCAGGAAGGCCGACTGACCGCGTACGCGGGATAGACAGATGCATCGCTCTCCGTAACCGTCTGTAGAGTCGAGCCATGCTCGACTGCCGTTCGCCGCGAGCAGAAGCAGCCGAGCATGGCTCGGCTCTACAGAAGGCGGGGCAGCGGGCCGGATGTTCCGGCCCGCCACCGCTTTGCTCAGAACCGCAACGCCAGTGCGCGCGACTCGATCGGTGCCATCCGGCTCTGGTCCTGCAGCTGCAGGTCGCGCAGCTCGTACGGCGCACCGAATCCGGCCGGCAACGCCGCCTGGTCGAACGGCAGCACCAGCTGGCCTGCGCCCGGGCCATCGAACCACGCGGCCGCATGTGCCTGTGCGACCGGCTTCAACTGGCCATCGCGGGCCGTGGCGTACAGCGTGCCCCGCGCCTCATAGCGGCCGGCGGCGGCCACCTGCAGCGGCAGCGCCACCTGCCGACTGGCCGGGTCCGGCGCGGCCTGTCCACTGAAGCGGGCAGTCGGCCGTGCCACCGCAAAGGCGACCTTGCCATCGCGAAGCACACCGTCGGCCTGGGCGAACACCTGCAATTCCCACAGCCCCTGCACGCTGCCGACATCGGCGGGGATCCGCACCTGCGCGCGCAGGCTGCCATCGGTGGTTCGCAGCAACCGCTGCGGCCAGCTGCGGCCATCCGGTGCGACCAGCAGGGCTTCACCGCCCAGCCCACCACGACGCGATGCCAGCTGCGCGGTGGTGGCGCCGTCTTCCAGCAGGCGTGCCTGCAGCTGCATGTTACCGCCGGCCAGCACCTGGGCCTGGTTGGCCTGCACCTCCAGCCGCAGCGGGCTGTTCGGCTCCAGCACCTGTACCACGTAGCGGCCCTGGGCCTGCGCGCTCTGCAGCGTGTAGGCACCGACGGCACTGGTCGCGCCGGTACGCAGCATGCTGCTGCCATCGCTGACCGGCATGCCGGCGTCCTGCAGCGCGCGTGCATCGACACTGCGCGCCACGCTGCTGCGGCCGGCCGGGTCGCGCACCTGTAGCGTGTTGGCCGGCAGCGCGCGGGCACCTGCGGTCGGGCTCAGCTGGATCACCGCATCCGGCGCCGTCAGTGGCAGGTCCAGGCCTCGCTGCAGCTGCGTGCCATCAACCTGCTGCCAGTAGCTGCGGCTGACCGAGGCATACGGCGTGGCCGCCTGCAGCGGTTGTGCTGGGTCCAGCGCCCAGGCAAAGGCCAGTGGCGCGTGTTCGCTCTCATCGGTGGGAAGCGGCGCGGCTACCAGGGCGGCAGGCACCTGATCGCCCGCACGGGCGGCCTGCAGCGGCTCCGCGGCCTGCGCTGCGGAAAGGGACAGCACTGCCAGGGTGGCGCCGGCCAGCAGGGTGGATTGAATCGTCATGGTCGTCTCCCTCACTGGGTCAGGTCGTTGCGCAGCAGGGTGCCGAGGCCGAAGCACTCGCGGCGGCTCTGGTTGTGGCTGAGCGGTTCCGCGCCCTGGGTGCGCGCCTTGTCGGTGAACCAGGTGGTGCCTGCGGCCTTCTGGCTGCTGCACTCCAGGAAGCCATCGGAGCAGGACGACAGCCAGTTCTGGGTGAACTCCAGGCCGACGTTGGCGGCATAGCCACCACAGTAGCTGTTGCTGTCCCATACCGCCGATTCCACATCGCTGCCCACCACCGCACGGAACGGTTTGGGCAGCGCCGGGCGGCCAGCGGTGCCGTAGAGGTTCTGCGCGTTGTAGGTGGCCATGCTCGCCACCTGCTGCTGGCGCACGGCGTCGTTCTTGTAGCCCAGCAGCCAGCCCAGCGAGGTTTCAAAGGTGTTGCCGTTGAGCACCGCATCGGCCAACGGCGTGCCGGCCGAAGACGGTGCCAGCGCGTTGACCTTGCGCACCGTGCGGATGATCTTCGGATAGCGGCTGTCATAGGTCGGGTTGGACAGGATCCAGCGCATCACGTTGCCGCCGTTGGAGTGGGTGATCACCACCAGCTGGGTGATGCCACGGCTGTCGATGAAGCCGGTCAGCTGATTGGCCAGACAGCCGGCCGCTTCCGGCTTCCACATGTACTGGGTGAAGTCACAGTTGATGACGACGTAGTTGCTGCTGTTCGGCAGGCCTTGGCGCACGGTGTCGATGATCGCCGGCTGCCAGTAGTCCTGGGTGGCGTTGGTCTGTGCGCCGGTGCCATGCACGAAGGCCACGCCGACCACGTCGGCCGCCTGAGCCGGCGCGGCTGCCAGCCCGAGGAGCAGGGCCAGGACGGTACTTCCTGTTGCGGTGCTGCGCATCGCTTCTCTCCCTCTGTCAACGGATCCCCCCGACCCGGCTGGAACTGGACGGCCCCTGGTGCGTGCCGTTGTGCCGATGCTCGCGGCGAGGCCGCGTGAAAGTCCGTGCGCTGCGCCCGGATTCAGGAGACTGACGTCACTCGATGACGCTTTTCATATCGCCGGGATGACCATGCCGGGTCTGGCCGTATGACCGATGGCCACTGCGGTGTCGTATACGGGCTGCGATCATGGCGCGATGTTTTTCCTCCGGAGCCTGTCCATGTCGCTGATTTCCCACCCTGCCCGCCCGCTGCTCGGCCTTGCCGTCATCGCGGCCCTGGCCGGTTGTGCCGCCACCGCCGCCAAGCCGACCGCCGTCGAAGCCAACATCACCACCAAGGCGGTGGGCTATCTGGACAAGAGCGCGGTACCGGCCAGCCTCGACCTGGTGCCAGCACCGCCGGTGGCCGGTTCGGCCGCCCTCGCCCTCGACGAACAGGTCAGCCGTGAAGCCCGCGCGCTGCGTGGCAGCCCGCGCTTCGCCCAGGCCGGTGTCGATGCGGAACTCGGCTTCCCAGAAGGCGCCAACCACTTCTCCTGCGCCGCCGACATCGACGTCGATGCGGTGAAGACCCCGGCGCTGTACCGCCTGCTGGAGCGCAGCCGGATCGACGCCAGCGCCGCCACCAAGGCCGCCAAGAACCACTACCAGCGCCCGCGCCCGTTCATGGTCAATGGTGAACCGACGTGCTCGCCGAAGGACGAAGAAGGCCTGCGCAAGAACGGCTCATACCCGTCCGGCCACACCTCGATCGGCTGGGCCTGGGCCCTGATCCTGTCGGAGATCGCACCGGATCGCGCCGATGCCATCCAGGCGCGCGGCCGCAACTACGGCGAGAGCCGCCTGGTGTGCAACGTGCACTGGCAGAGCGACATCCTCGAAGGCCGCTTCATGGGCGCCGCCGCCGTGGCCCGCCTGCATGACAACGCCGCGTTCAACAAGGACCTGCTGGCCGCACGCAAGGAGATCGCTGCCGCGCGCAAGGCCGGCCTGCACTCCAGCCGCGACTGCGCGGCCGAGGAAGCGGTGCTGAAGGTGCGCCCGCAGAGCGCGCTGTAAGCGCCTGGCGGTTCAATTGTTGCCGGCCAGCGGCCGGCACTACCGATGGGTGTAAAGCAGAAGGGCCGGCATTGCGCCGGCCCTTCTTCATTGCATCAACGCAGCAACCGCATCAGAACTTCGCGGTGAACTCCACGCCCCAGGTACGCGGCTCGTTGAGGAAGCCGGTCAGGTTGTTGAAGTCGATCGCGCCGACCACGCGGGTCTGGTTGGTCAGGTTGCGGCCGAACACGGCCACGTCGTACTGGCCGTAATCCCAGTTGTAGCCCAGGCGCAGGCCGCCTTCCAGCGAACTACGGCCGCGGAATTCCGGCGACTCGTAGATGAAGAAGTTCACCGCGCTGCGGTAGGCCCAGTCGGTGTAGGCATACAGCTCGCTGCCATCGCTGAGCGGGAAACCGACACGCAGGGTCGCGTTGTGGATCCACTTCGGCGCCTGCGGCAGCGGGTTGCCGTTCACCAGCGCATAGGTGCCACCGTTGATGACGGTGGTCGGGTCGTTGATGGTGCAGCCACCGCCGCAGATCGCTACCGCCAGATCCTTGTCCTTGATCTCGGTGTCGTTGTAGCTGCTGCCGAAGGTCAGCAGCACGTTGTCAGCCAGATAGGCTTCCAGGTCCAGCTCCACGCCCTGGCCGATGGTCTTGTCGGCGTTGAGCAGGGTGGCGGTGTTGTTGGTGCCGCCCACGGCGATCAACTGCTGGCCGTCAACGTTGTAGCGGAACACGCTCAGGCCCAGGCGCGCGCGGCGCTCGAACAGGTCGGCCTTGATGCCGGCTTCGTACGAGATCACCTTCTCCGAATCGGCCTGCGACAGGCCCGGCGCGAAGGCCAGGCGGCCCTGGATCGACGGCGCACGGAAGCCCTTGGCCACGCGGGCGTAGGCATTCACGTTGTCGGTCAGCTTGTACACGCCGCTGACATCCCAGCTGACGTCGTTGACGTCGGTGTTGGCCAGGTACGGGCCACTGACCGGGGTGCCGAACGGAAGGACGGCCTGCAGCACGCTGGCGTTGAAGTCCTTCTTGTCCTGGGTGTAGCGCACGCCGGCGCGCAGCTTGAAGCGGTCGGTGACATCGAAGTCACCCGAGGCGAACACCGCCCAGGCCTTGTTGCGCTGGTTCTGCACCACGTGGCCGGTCTGCGGATTGCCCGGCTTCAACGAGTTGTAGTTGAAGTTGTTGATGGTCACGTCTTCGTCGAAATAGAAGACGCCGGCCTGCCAGTCGAAGCGGCCCCATTCGTTGGATTCAACGCGGAATTCCTGCGTCCACTGGCGATGGTGCGGCAGGCCGTCGGCCGACTCCGACGAGAACGGGATGAAGCCCGGCCCATAGTTGCCAGCGCCCAGCGATGCGTCGCCGTAGCCACCGTCGATGTCACCACGATTGAGCGATTCGGCGGTTTCATAACCGGTGATCGAGTGCAGGGTCACCGAACCGAGGTTCCACTGCAGGCGCGCGCTGCCGCCCCAGGTCTCCAGGTCGGAGAAGTTGACGCCATCGTTGGCCACCTTGTCGCGATCGAAGTTCTCGACCAGGCCGTTGCCACCCTTCTGGATGATGTTGGCGCGGAACAGGCGCGCGGTACCGTTGAGCTTGCGCTTGTGCAGGTTGAACAGCGCTTCGAAGTCGTCGCCTTCGTACAGGAACTGCACGCGGCCGGCGGCTTCGTCATAACCTTCGAAACCGCTGTTGGGCGCACCGGCGCGGGTATTGTCGACCCAGTCGTCACGGCGCTGGTAGATGGCCGAGACGCGTGCCGACCAGCGGTCGGTCAGCGGGCCGCCATAGGCGCCCTGCACGTTCCAGCTGTTGTAGCTGCCATAGCCCACGCGCACGTAGCCGTCGGCATCCTGCGACGGGCGCGCCGAGTCGAACTTGACCACGCCGGCCGGGGTATTGCGACCGAACAGCGTGCCCTGCGGGCCGCGCAGCACTTCCACATTGGCCAGGTCGAACAGCGGGAAGCCCTTCAGCAGCGGGCTTTCCTGCACCACGTCGTCGTACACCAGCGACACCGGCTGCGACGCATTGAGGTCGAAATCGGTGTTGCCCAGGCCACGGATGTAGAAGCGCGGGAAGGCACGGCCGTAGGACGACTCGATGTTGAGGCTGGGCACGCGCGCGGCCAGGAAGCGGATGTCATCGCCCGCCGAACCCAGCACATCGAGCTTCTCGCCCTGGATCGCGCTGATCGCGACCGGCACGTCCTTGGCGTTCTCGACGCGGCGCTGCGCGGTCACCTGCAGGGCATCAAGGGCAACCGGATCCTTGGCAGCGGGAGTTTCCTGGGCGGCTGCTACCAGCGGCAACAGGGCGGAAAGAGCGGCAACGAGGGGGCGCGCGACCGGAAGGCGGCCACGGGAAGTGCGGGTCGGAGACATGGCGGTAGGCTGTGTTTGGAGGGGTGGTAAAACGGCGCTACCAGATAATTGTTGCAATACAGCACCTGCCCCGCAAATGCCTGCCGTTCATGGCCGCGTCGCTCCGGCCCCCGCGCCCTCGCTAGACTCGGGGTTTTCCAGCCCTGCAGAGCCGCCGCGATGACCCAGTGGTACTTCCATGCCTCCGCCCAGGCCGAGCGTATCGGCCCGCTTGATGACGAGGCCGCGCGCCGTTATGCGCAGGCCAACCCGCGCGCCCTGGCCTGGTGCCAGGGCATGAGCGGGTGGACCTCGATTGCCGAGGTGCCCGAACTGCAGTCCGCGGCCCCGGGCATGCCGAACACCCCGCCGCCGGTCCCCGCCGCGGCCAGCGGCCGCGCCGACGACATCGAGTTCCGCATCGTCGGCCATGAAATGCAGTTCGTGGAGATCGAGCTCGACCCCGGTGAGAGCGCCATTGCCGAGGCCGGCGCATTGATGTTCAAGGATGCCACCGTGCAGATGGACACGGTGTTCGGCGCCGCCAACGGCGACCAGGGCGGCGGCTTCATGGGCAAGGTGATGGCCGCCGGCAAGCGCGTGCTGACCGGCGAGAGCCTGTTCGCCACCGTCTACACCCAGAGCGGCCACGGCAAGGGCAAGGTCGCCTTCGCCGCGCCCTACCCCGGCACCGTGCTGGCAATGAAGCTGGACCAGCATGGCGGCCGCCTGATCTGCCAGAAGGACAGCTTCCTGGCCGGCGCGCGCGGCGTGCAGATCGGCGTGCAGTTCCAGCGCAAGATCATGACCGGCCTGTTCGGCGGCGAAGGTTTCATCATGCAGAAGCTGGAAGGCGACGGCTGGGTGTTCATCCATGCCGGCGGTTGCGTGGTGGAGCGCGAGCTGGCGGCCGGCGAGCGCCTGGATGTGGATACCGGCTGCGTGGTGGCCTACCACCCGACCGTAGACATGGACGTGCGCCGGGTGGCCGGCATCAAGAGCATGCTGTTCGGTGGCGAAGGCGTGTTCCTGGCCACGCTGACCGGTCCGGGCAAGGTCTGGCTGCAGTCGCTGCCTTTCTCGCGTCTGGCCGGCCGCATGTGGATGGCCGCGCCGCAGGGCGGTGGCCAGAACCGCGGCGAAGGCTCGGTGCTGGGCGGCCTGGGCCGGATGCTGGACGGCGACAACCGGTTCTGACCGCCCCCGGTCGTGCCGGCCGCTGGCCGGCAGCCACATGGACCGCTGCCAGGTTCCCAATGATTGCCGGCCAGCGGCCGGCACTACCTTTATGAATGGGCGATGTTTCCTACCCTGCCCGCCCCGCCACGGCTTCGGTATGCTGGCGCCCTTTCCTGAATCCGGCGCCGCGAGCGCACTGCCGATGAGCCTGTTCCGCCCCCGCATGCTGCTGTCCGTCGCCCTGATCGGCCTGCTGGCCGGCTGCGGTGGCGACCCGGTCCGCCCCACACCGCCGCCGGCGCCGACCGTGGTGCCGCAGGCCAAGCCGGTGAAGATCGGCATCGCCCTCGGTGGTGGCGCAGCCAAGGGCTTCGCCCACATCGGCGTGATCAAGATGCTGGAGGCCAACGGCTTCGAACCGGCCGTGGTGTCCGGCACCAGCGCCGGCAGCGTGGTCGGTGCGCTGTACGCCAGCGGCATGGACGCGTTCCAGATGCAGAGCAAGGCAGTCGCCCTGGACGAAGCCAGCATCCGCGACGTGCGCCTGTTCTCCGGCGGCCTGGTGCAGGGCCAGAAGCTGCAGGACTACGTCAACGAGCAGGTCGCCAACCGTCCTGCCGAGCGACTGAAGAAGCCGTTCGCCGCCGTCGCCACCCAGCTCGAAACCGGCGAGCGTGCGATCTTCGTGCGCGGCAACGTCGGCCAGGCGGTGCGCGCGTCGAGCAGCATCCCCGGCGTGTTCGAACCGGTGAAGATCGGTGGCCGCAACTACATCGATGGCGGCGTGGTCAGCCCGGTACCGGTGGATGCCGCGCGCCAGCTCGGCGCCGACTTCGTGATCGCCGTGGACATCTCCAGCAAGGCCAGCGGCAAGGCGCCGACCGACATGCTGGGCATCGTCAACCAGTCCATCTCGATCATGGGCCAGCGCCTGGGCGAGCAGGAACTGGCGCGCGCCGACATCGTCATCCGCCCGAAGGTGCTGGACATCGGCGCCGCCGATTTCAGCCAGCGTGGCACCGCAATCCTGGAAGGCGAAAAGGCCGCGATGGCAGCCATGCCGCAGATCCGCGCGAAGATCCAGCAGCTGCAGCGCGCACGTGCCGCGGCAGCCGCACCGGCACCGGTGGCCGCGCCGAAGTGCGAGGAAGCCTCGCGCCTGGGCAAGCTGATGGGCCGCAAGGACAAGTGCTGACCTGAGCCAGCGTGTCGCTGCCAGACAGCGACGCGCGTGCTAGCGCGCGGGCCGGTAACCGCTGGCCTGCTGCCGCTCGCGCCTGCGCATCTGGCGGGCCTGCTCCTGCAGTGTCGCCGTGTGCTGCAGCTGTTCCATGCCATCGGCCGGTACGTGCAGCTGGCGTCGCGCACGGGTCAGCGCCAGATAGACCGCGCGCACCGGGTTGTGCCAGATGTGCCTGCCCTGCCCCGCACTGAAGCAACCGGGCGACAGCGAGACCACGTCGAACTGCAGGTTCTTCGCGTGTTCGGCCAGGCACAGCGCCACCCGCCCTTCAGCGGGCGTGTCCTGGTCATCAAGCGCCAGCAGCAGTGACTGCACCCGATCGGCAGACGCAAACAGTTCGACCAGCGCGCCCTGCCCTTCGTCGGCCTGCGTGGCCAGGAAGCGCTCCCATTCCTGGTCCGATGCGCTGTCGCGGCGCCGGCGCCACGCATCCAGTGGCCGCTGCAGCACGCTGCGCAGCGCGCGCAGCGATGCCGGATGCAGGTAGGGCCGCAGCCCGAGTGCGTGCAGCTGTGCCGCGTCCAGGGCCAGATCGGCGACGCTGCCATGGATGCGCAGGCCCTCGCTCGGCACCTGCGCCCAGTCGCGGTAATGCAGCACACCGGTGGCGCGGTCGGTGGCACCGACGAACGGCCCACTTTCCTGGCCCAGTCCATCCAGTGCCAGGGTCTGGTTGACCAGGCCCTCGACCTGGTTGCCCTGGCGCACCGACTGGTGCATTTCCAGCACCTTCGACGCGGCCCAGCGCGGCACCGTACCGGTCAGGCACTGGTGCGGATCACCCAGGCTGACCACGCCAGGCGCATGGCCGGCCAGCAACTGCTTCCACGACGGGCTCAGGTCATGCGCCTCGTCCACCAGCAGCATGCCCATATCCTGCGGCGGGGTGACGCCGCGCAGCGCCAACCACTTGCCGATGTGCGCCGGGCTGAGACTCAGCAGCGTGCCCCGCTGCAGCTCGGCGTCGAACATGCAGCGCCAGACGTGCTCGGCGGCCGCCATGTACGGCGACACATCGAGCATCGCAGCGGGCACCGAACGGTCGAAATGCTGGAACGCCAAGCCCGTTGCCGACGACGCGCACCAACGGTTGATGGCCTCGAATGCGGTCAGCAGCACCTGCTCCGGGCTGCGGCCACCGATACCTTGCAGGCCGATGCGGCCGGCAATCTCGCGCGGCGTACGGGTGCTGCGCCGGTAGCTGGCAACGAAGCCACCGGTCTGGCCGCTGCGCGCGGCGTGCTGGGCCACGCGGTTGGCGAACTCGATCTGGGTCAGCAGGCGCACCGCAGTGCTGGCCGGCACGCGGGCGCGGAAGGCTTCCACCTGCCCACGCGAGGGTGCCACGTAGGTGTAGCGGCCCGGCCGCGCCTCCATCAGCGCCAGCACCAGGTGGCCCTTGCCGGTGCCGGCATAGCCATCGAGGTCGATCAGCTCATCGGGGTTGGCGGCGATGGCGCGCAGCACGCGGGCCTGCTCGGAGGTGTACAGGCCAAGGTGCTCGACCGACCGCGCATCCTCGGCGACAACCTCATCCTGCGTGGCCTCGTCATCGTCGCTGGAAAAGGTGGCGGGAAAGCGGATCTCATGTTCGACCAGGGTTTCCTGACAGGCCTGCTGCAGGGCCAGACCCGGATACTCCCGTGGCGACTGCGCGATGACGTCCTGCAGGATCTCCGCCGGTGCCAGCAGCACGCCGTGGGCAGCCAATGCGGTCAGCCAGGCATCCAGTTCCGGTTGGCCACCGCCACCGGGCCCGGCCAGCTGTGCAGCCGCGCCTTCGTTGCCGGCAAACAACGCGCAGGCATCATGCAGCAGGCGCTCGATCTCGGCCGCCGGATGCAGGCGCGTCCGGCACAGCTGCGCGGCCATCAGGCCGGCCTGCTCCACTGCGGTCTGCGGTGGCGTGCCATGGGCAACGTAGCGCGCCAGCGACTTGCGCTGCAGCGGCAGGAACGTGGTGGTGGGCAGCGGGTGCTGGAGTTCGGACATGCGTGGAACCGGAAAGGAACGCTGCGACGCGCGCAGGGCGGAGATGCTCGGCTACCCGCCCGGCGCCGTCAAATCGCGGCGGCGCGTTTATTCCAGCTGCGAAAGCGGCAATGCCTGGAAGCCCTTCACCGTGCGCAGCACGAAGCTGGAATTGGCATCGGCCACGCCGCCGGCATTGAGCAGCCGGTCCAGCAGGAAGTGCGAGAAGTGCTCCAGGTCGCGCACGTAGACGTGCAGCAGGTAGTCCATGTCGCCGGTCAGTGCATGGCAGGCCACCACTTCATCCCAGCCCTGCACGCTGTCCACGAAGTGGCCGATGGCGGCCTGGTCGTGCTTTTCCAGCTGCACGCGCACGAAGGCCTGCAGGCCCAGCCGCAGCTGCCGTGGCTCCAGCCGCGCGCCATAGCCGACGATCACGCCCTCGCTTTCCAACCGCTGCAGGCGACGCAGGCAGGCCGAGGGCGAGAGGTTCACCCGTGTCGCCAGCTCGGCGTTGGTGGCGCGCCCATCCCGCTGGATTTCAGCCAGCAGGCGTATATCCGTGCGATCGAACTGGACTTCTCCGGCCATTGTTGCCCCGCAACATGGTGAGTACGCAAGGATATTGCGCCAACAAGGCCAATCGACGCAACTTTTGCAACCCTGTTGCGCCCGCCCTGCCCTAGCATCGTGGGTATCCCGTCAAGGAGTGCCCCATGGACCTCGCCCAGCCCCGCCGCGTCGAACACCAGCAGACCGACAAGGGCTACGTGCCGGTGTATACCACCGCGCTCGTCGAGCAGCCGTGGGACACCTACAGCGCCGACGACCACGCCACCTGGAGCACGCTGTACCAGCGCCAGCGCGAACTGCTGGTCGGCCGCGCCTGCCAGGAATTCCTGGATGCACAGGACGAGATGGGCATGAGCGCGCACATGATTCCGCGCTTCGACCAGCTCAACGAAGTGCTCGGCGCCGCCACCGGCTGGACCCTGGTCGGCGTGGAAGGCCTGCTGCCGGAACTGGACTTCTTCGACCACCTGGCCAACCGTCGTTTCCCGGTGACCTGGTGGATCCGTCGCCCGGACCAGATCGATTACATCGCCGAACCGGACCTGTTCCACGATCTGTTCGGCCATGTGCCGCTGCTGATGAATCCGGTGTTCGCCGACTACATGGAGGCGTACGGCCGTGGCGGCGTCAAAGCCCACGCGATCGGCCCGGATGCGCTGCAGAACCTGACCCGCCTGTACTGGTACACGGTGGAGTTCGGCCTGATCGATACGCCCGAAGGCCTGCGCATCTACGGCGCCGGCATCGTGTCGTCGAAGGGCGAATCGCTGTACTCGCTGGAATCGGCCGCGCCCAACCGCATCGGCTTCGACCTGCAGCGGATCATGCGTACCAAGTACCGCATCGACACCTTCCAGAAGACCTACTTCGTCATCGACAGTTTCGAACAGCTGATGCAGGCGACCTCGCCGGACTTCACCCCGATCTACGCGGCGCTGTCTGATCACGCGCATCTGCCGGCGGGCGATGTGCAGGCCGATGACCGCGTGTTCCAGAAGGGCACCGGCGAAGGCTGGGCCGACGGCGGCGATGTGTAAGCGCACGGCGTACAGCGCTTCGCATTGAACGGAAAACGGCGCACCTGGATGCGCCGTTTTCGTTGCTGCCGAGGGCAGGGCACTCAGCCGTCCACGGCCCGGCAGGAACCGCGCACCATCAATTGCGGATGCACGCTGGTTGCGGTCGGCGCATCCGGCACGTCGGCCTGCACCAGCATCGCCGCCGCCATGCGCCCGATGTCGGACACATGGCGGCGCACCGAGGTCAGCGGCGGCCACAGCCGCGACGCCAGTGGGCTGTCGTCGTAGCTGACGATCGACAACTGCTGCGGCACCGCGATGCCCGCACGCAACGCCACCTGGTACACGCCGGCAGCCATTTCGTCGTTGCCGGCAAAGATCGCACTGGGGCGTTGTCCGCCCATCAGCAGCCGTTCGGCGGCATGCACGCCCGACTCGAACGTATCGCCTGCTTCCAGCACGCGTTCACCCGGCAGGGTCAGGCCCACCTGCGCCAGCCGGTCGAGGAAGCCATGGGTGCGCTCGCGTGCGGTACGGCGGTCACCCGGACCGGCAATCACCGCGATGTCGCGGTGGCCGAGCGAGAGCAGGTAGCCCGCTGCCGCGGCTGCACCGTCGCGATCATGGGTGACCACGGCCTGTGCCTCGTCATCCGACACATGCGCGTTGATGCGGACGTAGCGGCATTCAATGCCGTCGAGCATCTCCGTCAACGCAGCCGACTCGGAGGCACGCGGGCCCAGGATCACGCCGTGCAGCTTCTGCTGCTGCACGAAGCGCCGCACGCCGTACGCACAGTCCGGAGCCAAGCTGTCGCAGGGATGCACGACCAGTTCATAGCCGGTGCCGCGCAGCGCTTCCAGCGCGCCGTGCTGCAGGTCGACGATGCATTGGGCGCCCGGGTCGTCATACACCAGGCCGATCAGGAAGGAGCGGCGGAACGCGAGGCCGCGCGCCAGGGGGTCGGGCACGTAACCGACCTCGCGCATCAACGCCTCGACCTTGTCGCGGGTGTCTTTGCGCACCAGCGGCGAGTTGTTGATGATTCTTGAAACCGTTTTCTTGGAAACTCCCGACAGTCGTGCGATGTCGTTGATCGTGGCAGCCTTGCCCTTCGATGCCGGCAACGCGGCATCGCTAATAATTCGCACTGACATGTATAGAACCAGGTAAGTCGGAGAATTCTAGCCTTGCGCCCGTGGGGCGCGAAGTTGCGGAATGTCGCAGCGAAGATGGATCGCGTCGTGTTCGACCGCTTCTGCTGCGCGAGGTTCCATTGTGATCGCTCTACTTGATGTCCATCTGAACCGTTCTTCCGCGCGTGTTCACCTTGAATGCGGGCGCGACGCGCGCGAACGCCAACATTCCCTTAACCAGGCTCCGCTACAGTCGGGGCATGGACCTGCAGACTTCTCCGTTTCCGGTGTTCCGTGGCCGCGACAGGTTGATCGCTGCGGTCGACGCGGCGATGACCTCCGGTGATGCCGAGCGCATCACCGCCGACCTGCAGCTGGCGCTGCAGGAAGCCATCGCGGACAGCCGCATCGAATTGCCCGAGTGCGTACACCGTCCGGTCAGTGATCATTACGCGCGACGCCCGCTGTACCACAGCCGCGAACACGGCTACAGCGTGATTGCCATGAGCTGGGGCCCAGGGCAGGGCACGCCGCTGCACGACCACGATGCCATGTGGTGTGTGGAGGGAGTGTGGTCAGGCGAGCTGGAGATCACCCGCTATGAACTGCTGGAGCGCAACGGTGAGCGCTGCCGCTTCCGCCGCCACGCCGTGCTGCGCGGGGGCTGCGGCAGTGCCGGCAGCCTGATTCCGCCGCACGAGTACCACACCCTGCGCAACGCCAGCAACGAAGCGCTGGCGATCTCGGTACACGTGTACGAGGCGCAGATGGAGCGCTCTGCGGTGTTCGATCCGCTCGGTGGTGACTGGTACCAGCGTCGCATCCAGGCATTGCAGGCCGACCCGGCCTGAGCCGGGGGCAGGGCGGGGCACCACCAGCACCGTCGTGAGCCACGTGGCATCATGCGCCGCTGCGCTGCCGGACCCGGCGGCGATCCGCGATGCCCGGTCGGGCAAGGAGCAAGACGATGTCCAGCGCTGATCCGCGCCTGCGCGCGCTGTTGAAGCTGGCACCGGTGATTCCGGTGTACACCCCCGAAGATGTGAATGAAGCGGTCGAAGTGGCCCAGGCGCTGTTCCGCGGCGGCCTGCCGGTGATCGAAGTGACGCTGCGCACGCCGCAGGCGCTGGATGCGATCAAGGCGATGGTCGAGGCCGTGCCCGATGCGGTAATCGGTGCCGGCACCGTGCTCAACGCCGCGCAGATGCAGGCAGCCAAGGAGGCCGGTGCGCGTTTCGCGGTGTCCCCCGGTGCCACGCCGACGCTGTATGCCGCCGCGCGTGATGCCGACCTGCCTTACCTGCCTGGTGCCGCCACTGCCTCCGACCTGATCCTGGGCCTGGAGCACGGCCACGACACCTTCAAGTTCTTCCCGGCAGTGCAGGCCGGTGGCGCTGCGCTGCTGGCGGCCTGGCACGGCCCGTTCGCCGATGTGCGCTTCTGCCCGACCGGCGGCATCAGCGCGCAGACTGCGCCGCAGTTCCTGCACCTGCCCAACGTGCTGTGCGTGGGCGGCTCGTGGCTGACCACCCCGGCGCTGCTGCAGACCCGCGACTGGGATGCGATCGAGCGTCTGGCCCGCGAGGCCTCGGTGCTGGCCAGCTGAAGCCGCTCCACGAATCTTCAAAGGTTTGATCGTGATCAAAGCGCCGGCCTCGTGCCGGCGTCATTCTGTGGGCAAGCGCACTACGGAGATCCGAACATGAATTCGAGCATGAAGGCCGCTGTCGTGCGTGAGTTCGGCAAGCCACTGGTGATCGAGGAAGTCTCGGTACCGCGCCCGGGGGCGGGCGAGGTGCTGGTCAAGATCGAGGCCTGTGGCGTCTGCCACACCGACCTGCACGCCGCCGAGGGCGACTGGCCGGTGAAACCGAACCCGCCGTTCATCCCCGGCCACGAGGGCGTGGGGCACGTCGTGGCCGTGGGAGGCGGGGTAGGGCACGTCAAGGAAGGCGACAGGGTCGGCATCCCCTGGTTGTACTCGGCGTGTGGCCATTGCGAACACTGCCTGGGTGGCTGGGAAACGCTGTGCGAGACACAGCGCAACACCGGTTACTCGGTCAACGGCGGCTTCGCCGAGTACGCACTGGCCGATGCCAACTATGTCGGCCTGCTTCCGAAGGACGTGGGCTTCGTCGAGATCGCGCCGGTGCTGTGCGCCGGCGTGACCGTCTACAAGGGCCTGAAGGTCACCGACACCAAACCCGGTGACTGGGTGGCGATTTCCGGCATCGGTGGCCTGGGCCACATGGCGGTGCAGTACGCCCGCGCGATGGGGCTGAACGTGGCTGCGGTGGATGTGGACGACAACAAGCTGGCATTGGCCCGGCAGCTCGGCGCGCAGATCACCGTGAACGCGCGTACCACCGATCCGGCCGCCTTCCTGAAGAAGGAAATCGGCGGCGCGCACGGCGCGCTGGTCACCGCGGTGTCGCCGAAGGCCTTCGAGCAGGCGCTGGGCATGGTCCGCCGTGGCGGCACGGTCTCGCTCAACGGCCTGCCGCCGGGCAACTTCCCGCTGGACATCTTCGGCATGGTGCTCAACGGCATCACCGTGCGCGGCTCGATCGTCGGCACCCGCCTGGACCTGCAGGAGTCGCTGCAGTTCGCCGCCGAAGGCAAGGTCGCGGCCACGGTCAGCACTGACCGCCTGGAAAACATCAACGACGTGTTCGCGCGCATGCACGCGGGCACCATTGAAGGCCGCGTGGTGCTCGACTTCGCCGCCTGACCGCCTGTGCATGGCCGCCGTCGCTCCGTCCCCCTCTCCCACGGACGCGGCGGCCATGCCTATCCCCCGGTGGTGCCGGCCGTTGGCCGGCAAACCCCAGTCGGTTCGGTAGTGCCGGCCGCTGGCCGGCAACCCGGGCACTCTGTGGCAGCCGTACAATGCGCGCATGCCCGACCTGCTCAAGACCCTGTTCCTGTCCCTCGTCGCCCTGATCGGCGGCGTGCTGTCGCTTGCGCTGGTCAGCAGCGTCGCCAGCTGGCTGCCCCCGCTGGTGGGCATGTCGCCGGACAACAACAGCGTGCAGCTGGGGTGGGACCTGGCCTTCAGCGTACTGGGCGGCATCGCCGGCATTTCCTTCGCCACCTACTACGCGCCGTGCTGGCCGCGTTCGCATGGGTTCTCGATCTGGTCGCTGATCGCGCTCGGCTGCGGTTACGCGATGTGGAGCGCCGGCGCGGATTTCCCGCTGTGGTTCGTCATTTCGCTGCTGGCATCGCTGCCGTTGCAGCTGCTGGCCGGCTGGTGGTTCGGCCGCCGCGCGTCGCGCGATCCGCGCTGAGCGCATCCAGGTAGTGCCGGCCGCTGGCCGGCAACCTCGCCCATGCTACAGGTGCCGGCCAGCGGCCGGCACTACCGCTTCAGCGTCGGCAGCGTCTGCTTCAATCGCGCGATGCCCTGCCATGGGTCACCCTTCAGCCGCTTGGCACGCGCCAGCGCCTTGGCCATCGGAAACGCGTCGGCCGCGCTCACCCGCGCCAGTTCTTCCCAGCGCAGCGGCACCGCCACGCCGCCAGAATCGCGTGCACGCAGCGACCACGAGCACACGCTGGTGGCGCCTCGGGTGTTGCGCAGCCAGTCGATGAAGATGACGCCATTGCGCTTCGCCTTGCTCATCGTCGCCACGTAGCGGTCCGGCGCCTGCTCCGCCATCGCCTGTGCGAACGCCTCGCAGAATGCCTTGGCTTCGCCCCAGCCAGCCTTGGGCTGCAGTGGTACCACCACATGCACCCCCTTGCCGCCAGACAGGCGTACGAAGCTCTCCAGACCCACCTGCTGCAGGCGGTCACGCACGTCGCGCGCACCGGCTTTCACCTGTGCCCAGCTGACGCCGTCACCAGGGTCGAGATCGAATACCAGTCGATCCGGATGCTCCGGGTCGGCCACGGTCGCCCCCCAGGGATGCAGCTCCAGCGTGTTCATCTGCACCAGTTGCAGCAGGCCCCGCGCATCGTCGATGTAGACGTAATCCTCGCGGCCGCTCTTCTGCTGAAGGGGCACCGCATGTACCGCATCGCCCAGGCCGGGGCCATGATGCTTCTGGAAGAAGCAGGCCTTGCCCACGCCGTCCGGGCAGCGCAGCAATGACAGCGGACGTCCGCCAAGTTCGGGCAGGATCCAGCGCGCCATGCGCTGGTAGTAGTCGGCCACGTCGCCCTTGCTCAGTTTCTGCTTTGGAAACACCACCCGCTCAGGATGGGTGATCTGGACCTCACCTCCGGTTTCGGCATCTGCGGTGCTCATTCCCAGGTCCTCCTTCTGCTTGTCGCTGCGCAGCCGCTTGAAACTGGCCTGGCGCAGCAGGCCTTCCTTGCCCCAGCCACGGAACGCCACCTCCGCTACCGTCACAGGTTTCACCCAGCGCACGCTGGCGGCGCGGAACGGTACATGCGCCGGCAGCTGCAGCACCGGCGTATTCACTGCCAAAGGGTGCAGTGCCCTGAGCAGCGCGCGCAGGCGCTCGTCGTCGAAGCCGGTGCCGACCCGGCCCACATAGCGCAAGCCGCCCTTGTCCGGCGTGGCCAGCAGCAGCGAGCCGAACCCCACGCGGGAACCCTTGGGTGCCGTGTGGCCGACGATCACGAACTCGTCGGTGTCTTCGTGCTTCACCTTCACCCAGCTGCGCGCGCGGGTGTTCACATACGGAGCATCCACCTGCTTGCTGACGATGCCCTCGAATCCCGCCTTGCCGCTGGCGTCGAACACCTGCGGCCCATGGTCGACCACGTGTTCGCTGAAGGCCAGTGTGCCAGGCGCCGGCCCGATGAGATCCTTCAGCAGCGCCTTGCGTTCCAGCAACGGCGCACGACTGATGTCCACGCCGGCCACACCCGGAAGATCGAACACGATGTAACGCAACGGTTGCTTCGAGCTTCCATCGATCACGCGCTGCAGTGCTGCGAAATCGCTGCGTCCTTCCTTGTCCAGAACCACCAGCTCGCCATCCAGGCGCGCATCGCGCACCGGCAGCGCCAGCACGGCCTGCGCGACCTCGGGAAAATCGGCCGTCCAGTCCAGGCCGTTGCGCGAGCGGAGTTTCACCTCGCCATTGTGCAGATCGGCCAGCAGACGATAGCCGTCCCACTTGATCTCGTGCAGCCAGCGCTCGCCGTCGGGGGCACTGTCGCGATGATCGGTCAACTGCGGTTTGAACCCAAGGGGATAGGGCGTATCACGTGCGCCGTGCAGTTGCAGCGCGCGTGCACGCCAACGCGCATCGGCCTTGCGCGTGGTCGTGCGTGCGACGGGTGCAGCATGCGCCGCCTTCGCTGTGGAACGCTTCTTCGCCGCAGATGCTCGTTTCGGCGTGGGTGCCGTCAGCAGGTCATCCGCCTCCGCGTCGCGCGCTTCGCCGTCGTCGCGCTTGATCAGCAGCCACTGCACCTGGCGGCCTTTCATCGCGGTCCGCACCAGCTTCCAGCCACCGGCCAGGCGTTGCCCGTGCAGCACGAAGTCGATCTTTCCAGCCGCCAGCGCCTGCAGTGGATCGCCTTCACAGGCCCAGGTGCCGTGATCGAAGACATCCACGTGGCCAGCGCCATAGTGGCCTTCAGGAATGTCTCCTTCGAAACCGGCGTAGGACAACGGGTGATCTTCCACCTCCACGGCCAGCCGCTTCTCACCGACGCGCAGCGAAGGCCCCTTTGGCACGGCCCAGCTCTTCAGTACGCCGTCCATTTCCAGGCGGAAGTCATAGTGACGCGAGCTTGCGTGATGCAGCTGGATGACGAAGGTCGGCCGCCGCTTCGGATCGCCGCGTGCGGGCGTGTCGTCAGGCTCCGGCGTCTGCCCGGCGCCACCACCCAGTCTGCGCTTGCGCCGGTACTGGTGCAGCGACATGGTTCAACCTGCCTTGCGCCGCGTGGTCTTCTTTACGGCCTTTTTGGCGGCCTTTTTGGCGGCCTTCTTCGCAGCCTTCTTCGCCGGTGCCTTGCGCATTGCCGTCTTCTTCGCCGGCGTGCGCTTGTTGGCGTCCAGGCTCTTCTGAAGCAACGCCATGAAATCCACCACATTGGTGGTGGCATCTTCACGCGGTGCGGGCTCGTCTTCCACCCGGGTAGTGCCGCCCTTGGATTTGATGCGCTTGTTCAATACCAGCTGCAGACGCTCGCGGAACTCATCGTGATACTGCGAAGGATCCCAGTCACCGGCCATTGACTCGATCAGCTGTTCGGCCATCGCTGTTTCCTTGCTGGTGATGCGGTAGTCGGACAGTTTTCCGGTGGGCAGCTTGTAGTCCTCGGGATCCACCAGCTCCTGCGGATAGCGCAGGATCATCAGCACCAGCGCGTCCTCATGCGGCATCACCACGCACAGGTATTCGCGCGTGCGCACCACCACCCGCGCGATGCCCACCTTGCCGGTACTGCGCAATGTCTCGCGCAGCAGCACGTAGCCCTTTTCGGCCTTCTTTCCGGGTACCAGCAGATACGGTTTCTCGTAGTAACGCGGGTCGATCTGCGCCGCGTCCACGAACGATTCCACTTCCACCGCTTCGTGGCTTTCCGGCGCGGCCGAACGGATATCGCCTTCCTCCAGCACGACGTAGCTGCCCTTGTCGTACTCGTAGGCTTTGACGATGTCCTTCCACGGCACCTCCTCGCCGGTATCGGCGTTGACCCGCTCGAAGCGGATCGGCTTGCGGTCACGGGAGTCGAGCATGCGGAACTGCAGATCGACTTTGCGTTCGCCGGACATCAGAGACACCGGCACGTTGAGCAGGCCAAACGACAGCGTGCCGGTCCAGATCGGGCGAGCCATGGGTGCACCTTTGGCGGGGCAGGGTGCCCAGAGTGGGCCGGAGGGCGTAAACCAGCCGTGTCCGTGCCGTGCACGTGGGTTCTACGGAACACGGTAGTGCCGGCCGCTGGCCGGCAACCACAGCACACCTGAGCCTGTACGCAGAACCCCAGCGCTACTGCAGCAACGGCCTCACCGCTGCCGCCGGGATATGGTCCAGTGCGCGCCACGCATCTTCCACCACCGGCCGCGCCTGCGACCAGCTCAAGCGCGAGTGCCCACGCATCTGTTCCCAGTGCTCGGCCAGCTCCTCGCAGGTATCGGCGGCGTCACCGCGCGGCCAGTCGGCGGCATGCGTGGTCAGCGCAAAGGCGTAGACCGGGCAGAGGTCACGCCAATTGCGATGGCTCTGGCCACGGCGCTCTTCGTAATCGCTCAGCATGTACTGCAGGTAGTCCTGCGCCACCGCCTGCGGGTCCTCGTGGCGACGCGTGCGGCGCTGAGCTGTGCGCTGGCCGAGCGGATCGAGCAGGGCGTTGAACACGGACGGTGCGGGTCGTTCAAGACGGGGCATGGCCGGCTCCTGCAGCGGGGGCGGGTGGGCAGGAATACGCGCGGTCCCGTTACCGGGGGGTGAGCGAGATGTTCATGACGCCAGGTTCGCGGCGGCTTTACCTTGCGAGCGGTGTAGTGGGAGCCCCCGAGCGCAGGTAGCCAGATCATGAGCCGAGAGACCTCCCGTGACCCGCTGCGGGAAAATCACCCGCCCATTCCCGGCGAGCAGCGCGGTAAGCGCGATGCCGACAATGCCGACTACCGCGGCACCGGCGCACCGTTCTTCGACGCCGAACACGGTGGCGAGCATCTGCCGGTGAAGCACGAGTCTGAACAGGCCGCGCTGGACCGCAAGGACGGCGGCGACCGCCATCGTGGCGGCCAGGAAAGTCCGCTCAAGCGCCGCGAGCGCAAGCAGCATGCCAGCGACAACCAGGACGAGGCGCTGGAGGAGACCTTCCCGGCCAGCGACCCGACGTCGCCGTTCGTACCGGCCAAGGCCCCCGACTGACCGGTAGTGCCGGCCGCTGGCCGGCAACCCCCTGACGTCCTGCACGGCGCGATTCTGGCCAGGGCCCCGATTTACGGGTAGTGCCGGCCGCTGGCCGGCAACCCCCTGACATCCTGCACGGCGCGATGCCGGCCAGGGCCCCCGATTTACGGGTAGTGCCGGCCGCTGGCCGGCAACCTCCTGACGTCCTGCACGGCGCGATGCCGGCCAGCGGCCGGCACTACCACTTCAACGCCACGACCACTGCAGCCCGAGGCTGGCCCGTCGTCCCGGTCCCGGCTCGTAGAAGCGGCCATTGCCGTCATTGACGATCACCGAGCCAATGTAGGCCTGGTCCAGCACGTTCTCCAACCGCGCGAAGGCACGCAGCTCGCCGCCCGGCAGGGTCCAGCGGCGGCCGCCTTCCACGTGCAGCAGCGCGTAGCCTGCCGCGCGCTCGGTGGCCACGTCGTTGACCACGGTATCGCTGCTGGCGGACGCCTCCAGCGCCCACTGCCAGTCAGCGGGTGTCCACTGCAGCCGGGCGAAGGCCTGTTGGCGCGGCACACCAGGCAGACGGCTGCCCGCGGCGACCACGTTGTTCGAGGTCAGGTACGGCGAGCGCACCTGCGCCTGCAGCCAGGTCCATGCCAGCTGCAGTTCCAGCTGCTCGGCCAAGGGCTGGCGATACTGTAGTTCCACGCCTTGGCGACGGGTGCGACCGATATTGCGGTAGGTACTGCGCCCGCCGATGTTGCTGGCAACGGCCAACTCATCGTCGGTATCTGCGCGGAACAGGCTGATATCAAGCTGGGTTCCGTCCTGTGCGTGCCATTTGCTGCCGAGCTCCAGATTGCGGCTGCGCGCGGCCGCCAGATCCAGTGCCAATCCCGCTTGGCCGTCGGCGCGATAACCCAGTTCGTTGAAGGTGGGGGTCTCGAAACCACGCCCCACGGCCGCGTGCAGCCGCCACTGCGGGCTGGCTTCGAAGCTGACGCCTGCCACCGGCGTGGTCGCCTGGTAGCGTCGGCGGCCGCTGTCGTCCGGATTGCGCCCGGTGATGTAGCGGTCATCGGATTCGAAGCGCACCGCGCTGTGGCGCAGCCCGGCCAGCAGCGACCAGCGCGGGCTCCACTGCCACCAGGCCTGGGCGAACTGGTCCACGTTCTGCACCGTGTCGATCTGGTCGCGGCGCAGGCGTCCGCGCACGCCGAGGGCGCTGCCGATGAAGTTCTCGTAGCCGGTGCGGTGCTGGCGCTGGCGGTCCGCACTGAGCCCGGCCACCAGATCCAGCGGTCGACCGGCGAGGTCGCCGTGCCAGCCCCAGCGCGCGTCCAATCCGCCGTAGCCGCCCTCCAGATCGATCACCCCGCCGGCATGCAGCGGGCTGTTGGTCTGGGCTGCAGGCGGAATCGGCAGGTACTGGCGCACCGCGCGCTGGCCGGCATAGCCCATCAGTTGCCAGCGCTGGGTGTCGGTTTCGCGGGTCCAGCGCAGACCCGCCTGCTGCTGGCGCACCGATTTGCGGGTGTTGTACTGGTGCGCCACCGCCGTGGCCTGGCGTGGATCCGCAGCGACCTGCGCGCGGGTCAGGCCCAGTGGATCCTGTGCGTCCGGCGCATCCAGCGCGTTGAGTAGCAGCTCCAGTCGCCCACCGCCCAGATCGCCGCCGATGCGCGCAGTGAGCGATTCGCGGCGCGCGCGGCTGTGTTCGCGCCAGCCATCGGTGCGGAAGTGATTGGCGGCGATGTTGTAGTCCAGCCCGTGGCTGGCTCCCTTCAGCTGCGCGCCGACGCTGAGCGTGTTGTCGGCACCTGCGTTGAGGCGCAACCGCCACGGGTCGCCGGCCTGGCCCTGCGCACTCCACACCTGCAGCACGCCGCCGGAGGAGTTGCCGTACAGCGCCGAGAACGGCCCGCGCAGCACCTCGATGCGTTCGGCACCCAGCAGGCTGGCATGCGACAGCTGGCCCTGGCCATCGGGCATGGTCGCGGGCACCCCGTCGATCAACACCCGCACGCCGCGCACACCGAAGGTCGAGCGCGCGCCAAAGCCACGGATCGACAGCTGCGTGTCCTGGGCGAAGTTCTGCCGATCGCGCGCCAGCAGTCCCGGCACCCCGGCCAGTGCCTCGGACAACTGCACGCTGTTGCCGGCCCGGCCGGCGTCGATCCAGACCGTGTCCTGGCTGGCCGGCAGCGCGAACGGGTCGATGCCCGGCACCCGCGCCGCCTGCACCTGCACGGCGGGCAGGGCGATGGGCGCAGGCTCGGCCATGGCCGCCAGTGGCGACAGCAGCAGGGCGGACAACGGCAGGCAGTGGCGTCGTGCGGCGGGATTCATGATTCAGGTTGATGGATCAGGCGGCAACGCACGCCATGGTACGGGGCTGCGGATGACGATGGCGGCGGCCAGCCCCGGCAGGCTTTGTTACGATGGGCTGTTTCCGGCCGAAAAGCCGCAGACTGCGTGGCGCAATTCCTCCCCCTTTCCGTCTACCGAACGAGTACCGCCGTGTCCTTCTTTGCAAACGTGGAACTGGTCCCAGGCGACCCGATCCTGGGCCTGACCGAGGCGTACAACGCCGACAGCCGCCCGACCAAGGTCAACCTGGGTGTGGGCATCTACTACGACGAGAGCGGCCGCATTCCGCTGCTGCGCGCCGTCAAGCAGATCGAGCAGCAGCTCGCCAACGAGGCCAAACCGCGCGGCTACCTGCCGATCGATGGCCTGCCGGCGTACACGCAGGCGACGCGTGAGCTGGTGTTCGGCAAGGACTCGCCGCTGCTGGCCGCCGGCCGCGTCACCACCGCACAGACCGTCGGTGGCAGCGGTGCGCTGCGCGTCGGCGCCGACGTGCTGAAGAAGCTGCTGCCGCACGCCACCGTTGCGCTGAGCAACCCGAGCTGGGAAAACCACCGCGCCGTGTTCAGCGCGGCCGGCTTCGAAGTGGTGGATTACACCTACTTCGACCCGACCACCCACGGCGTCAACTTCGACGGCCTGCTGGCCGACCTGGGCAAGCTGGAAGCCGGCACCGTGGTGCTGCTGCACGCCTGCTGCCACAACCCCACCGGCGCTGACCTCACGGTCACCCAGTGGAAGCAGGTCGCGCAGCTGCTGAAGGAAAAGCAGCTGTTCCCCTTCATCGACATGGCCTACCAGGGCTTCGACAAGGGCATCGAGCAGGACGGCGCCGCCGTGCGCATCATCGCCGAAGCCGGCATCGACAGCTTCATCGTCGCCAACTCGTACTCCAAGTCGTTCTCGCTGTACGGCGAGCGTGTGGGTGCGCTGTCGATGGTGGCGCCGACCGCCGCTGACGCCAAGGCCGTGCAGTCCCAGGTCAAGCGCGTGATCCGCACCATCTACTCCAGCCCGTCCACCCACGGTGCCGCGCTGGTGGCCGGCGTGCTGACCAACCCGGAACTGCGCGCGATGTGGGAGCAGGAGCTGACCGAGATGCGCGAGCGCATCCACGCACTGCGCCAGGGCCTGGTGGAGAAGCTGGCCGCTGCCGGTGCCCAGCAGTTCGGCTTCATCAACGAACAGGCCGGCATGTTCTCCTACTCCGGCCTGAGCCGTGAGCAGGTCGAGCGTCTGCGCGACGAGTTCGGCATCTACGCCGTCGGCACCGGCCGCATCTGCGTGGCCGCGCTGAACCAGAACAACCTGGAATACGTCGCCAAGGCCGTGGCCACCGTCGCCAAGGGCTGAAACAACGCTCCAGTAGCTTGAAGACAAAGGCGCCGAAAGGCGCCTTTGTTTTTTTGCTTTTGCTCTTGCCTTTGCCATCCCCACCGCGCTCGCGGCGAACCCTGAAGCGCAGGGCGAGGCACACCGTGGCCAGGACCGTGAGGCGCATGGATGCGCCGATCGAGCCCCCATGGATGGGTTTACGGCGTGTCCTGGCCACGGTGTGCCTCGCCCTGCGCCTCCATGAAGGAAGGCGCCACGAGCGCAACGCATCTGGAAACGATTACGCCTTCCCGCGCTCACGCACGGCACCGCCATACGGGCGACAATAGGCGTTTTCCCGCTGCCGAGACCTGCCCGCTCATGTCCCGTACTTCGTTGACCCGCTTCCTGATCCAGGAACAGCACGCCGGCCGCATCAATGCCGACCTGCGCCAGCTGATCGCGGTCGTCGCCCGCGCCTGCACCAGCATCTCCATTGCCGTCAGCAAGGGCGCCCTCGGTGGCGTGCTCGGCGACGCCGGTACCGGCAACGTGCAGGGCGAAGCGCAGAAGAAGCTGGATGTGATCAGCAACGAGATCCTGCTCGAAGCCAACGCCTGGGGCGGCCATCTCGCCGCTTGTGCTTCGGAAGAAATGGACCACAGCCAGCCGGTGCCGGACATCTATCCGCGTGGTGACTTCCTGCTGCTGTTCGATCCCCTCGATGGCAGCTCCAACATCGACGTCAACGTCTCCGTCGGCACCATCTTCTCGGTGCTGCGCTGCCCGACCAATGTCGAACTGCCGGGCGATGACGCCTTCCTGCAGCCGGGCAGCAAGCAGATCGCCGCCGGCTACTGCATCTACGGGCCCAGCACGCAGCTGGTGCTGACCGTCGGCCACGGTACCCACGCCTTCACCCTGGATCGCGAGAAGGGTGAGTTCGTGCTGACCACCGAGAACATGCAGATTCCGGCGGCCACCCAGGAATTCGCCATCAACATGTCCAACCAGCGTCACTGGGAAGCGCCGATGCAGGCGTACGTCGGCGATCTGCTGGCGGGCAAGGAAGGCGCGCGCGGCAAGAACTTCAACATGCGCTGGATCGCCAGCATGGTCGCCGACGTGCATCGCATCCTGACCCGCGGCGGCATCTTCATCTACCCGTGGGACAAAAAGGATCCGTCCAAGGCCGGCAAGCTGCGCCTGATGTACGAAGCCAACCCGATGGGCCTGCTGGTCGAGCAGGCCGGTGGCGCTGCCTGGACCGGTCGCGAGCGCATCCTCGACATCCAGCCCGACCAGCTGCACCAGCGCGTGCCGGTGTTCCTCGGCTCGCGCGAGGAAGTGGCCGAGGCCGTGCGCTACCACCACGCGCACGACGACGCGCGGGGCTGATGCAAGTCTCCCGACAACGGTCATGGCAGAACGATGACATGACCGTAGGGTGACACCGAGGGCGGCAAACGGCACCATCAAGCCATTGCCGCCTAAGGAATGCACGCATGCACGAGCAGGGCCCGGTCGATTTCATCGAAGTCATCCACAACGCCGTCCCCAGCGAGGTCTGCGCGGCCATCGTTGAGCGCCTGCGCGCTACGCGTGGCCTGCAGCCCGGTGCGGTGGGCAGTGGCGTGTTCCCGGAACTCAAGCACAGCAAGGATCTGCGCATCAGTGGCCTGGACGGCTGGCAGGATGTCGATCAGCAGCTGCAGATCGCGGTGTTCAACGGCCTGCTGACTTATCTACGCCGTTATCCACAGGCGTTGATTGCGCCGCTGATGTTGCAGATCCAGGACAGCAACGGCCAACCGCGACGCCTGTCTGCCGAGGACTTCCCCGACATGCCGCAGCAGCAGCTGGCCGATCTGGCCCGCACCTGCCTGCGCCCGGGTGCGATCAACCTGCAGTGGTATGCGGCAGGCGAGGGCGGCTACCCGTACTGGCATTGCGAGCTGTACCCGAAGGATGCGCAGGCCGAGACCCTGCACCGGCACGTGCTGTGGACGCTGTACCTCAACGACGACTTCGAAGAGGGCGAAACCGAGTTCCTGTTCCAGGGGCGGAAGATCGCGCCGCGCACCGGCAGCCTGCTGATTGCGCCGACTGCGTTCACCCACACGCATCGTGGCAACCGGCCGCAGGGTGGGGACAAGTTCATCGCGACCAGCTGGATCCTGTTCCAGAGTGCGCAGAAGTTGTTTGGGGGGTAGAGTCGAGGGGTGTCGACAGGCCGTTAAAATCCAAAAATAGAAAAACGACAAAAAAAAAAAAAAACAAAACAAACTCGAGA
>NZ_JBDJKU010000050.1:0-33806 GCF_039673015.1 Stenotrophomonas sp. TWI1409 | reverse complement strand
TACGATCCTTTATCGACGTTCGTGTGCGGGATGGGGATCGCTCGACTCGTCTGTCGGCTAGTATCCGCAGATGCATGCTTGACGGTCCCTCCACCCTGGCTCCTACATACCGCGTAGGAGCCGGGAGGAACATACAAGCCATGCTCGACTCCCGCAGCCTCACGGCCCCGAAGGCACCGGACCGTAAACATTCTCCTGCGGCGTGCCCGGCAGCAGCGAGAAGATCATGATCACAATGCCACCGCCCGGCACCAGCGCCAGCAGGAACAGCCAGCCCGACTGATTGCAGTCATGCAGGCGGCGTACGGTCACGGCAATCAGCGGCACGATCGTGGCCAGCCACATCACGCCCAGCAGTACCACCATGCCAATCAGGATGCCGGCCAGCGCATCGGGGCTGTTGCGCAGGAGGATCGCCAGCACACCGGCCAGCAGCATCACCGCGGTTGCGACCAGGAACAGGAACAGCTGGTACATCCAGTACTCGCGGCGGTTGGCGCGGCCCTCGAACTGGGCGTAGCGCTTCAACGGCAGAATCATTTCCTGCACGGCATCGATCCTTGAAAGAGAAGCCGCGGAGTGTGCCAAATGCAGGCGCACAGGACAATGTGGCGACGAACCACGCCCGGCTGCCATTGCCCCCCTGTAGAGTCGAGCCATGCTCGACTGCCATTGCCCTCTGTAGAGTCGAGCCATGCTCGACTGCTGTTCCAGAAGGCACCCGTAGTCCGTGCAAGAGCGGAGTCGAGCATGGCTCGACTCTACAAGAGCGGGCTCAACGACCCTTTGCCGCCCGCGCCGCTTCGCGCTCGGCGCGCAGCCGGTCCAGCTTTTCCTTCAGCTTGATTTCCAGGCCGCGCGGCACAGGGTTGTAGTACACGCGCTCGCCCATCGCATCCGGGAAACCGGTCTGGTCCAGTGCGATACCACCTTCGGCATCATGGTCATATTGGTACTCGGCACCGTAGCCCAGCTCCTTCATCAGCTTGGTCGGCGCATTGCGCAGGTGCAGCGGCACTTCTTCGGTGCCACTCTCGCGCACATCGGCCTTGGCCTGGTTGAAGGCCGCATAGCCTGCATTCGACTTGGCGGTGCTGGCCAGGTACAGCACCAACTGAGCGAACGCGAGTTCGCCTTCCGGGCTACCCAGCCGCTCGTAGATGTCCCAGGCCTCCAGCGCCATGCTCTGCGCGCGCGGATCGGCCAGACCGATGTCCTCGATGGCCATGCGGGTCAGCCGGCGGGCCAGGTAGGACGGATCGCAGCCGCCATCGAGCATCCGGGTCAGCCAGTACAGCGCGGCATCCGGGTTGGAACTGCGAACAGACTTGTGCAGCGCTGAGATCTGGTCGTAGAACTGCTCGCCGCCCTTGTCGAAGCGACGGGTGCGATCGGCCAGCACCTGGGTCAGGGTCTGCGGGGTGATGCGACCCCCCTCCCCGCCCGCCAGCTCGGCAGCGATTTCCAACAGGGTCAGCGCGCGGCGCACGTCGCCGTCGGCGGCGGTCGCGATTTCCAGCAGCAGCTCGGGGGCGACCTCGATGCCCTCCTCGCCCAGGCCGCGTTCGCGGTCACCCAGCGCACGCTCCAGCGCCTCGACGATGTCGGTAGGCGAAACACCTTCCAGCACATGCACGCGGCAGCGCGACAGCAGCGCCGAGTTCAGCTCGAAGGACGGGTTCTCGGTGGTGGCACCGACGAACAGGATGGTGCCGCGCTCGATGTGCGGCAGGAACGCATCCTGCTGCGCCTTGTTGAAGCGATGCACCTCATCCACGAACAGCACGGTGCGGCGGCCTTCGGCGAACCGTTGCGCCGCCTCGGCCAGCACCTGGCGCACTTCCGGCAGGCCGGACAGCACTGCGGAGATCGCACGGAACTCGGCGTCGGAATATTCGGCCAGCAGCAGGGCCAGCGTGGTCTTGCCGCAGCCCGGCGGCCCCCACAGGATCATCGAATGCACGCGACCGGATTCGACCGCGCGGCGCAGCGCACTGTCCGGCGCGAGCAGGCGCTTCTGCCCGACCATTTCGTCGAGGGTTCGCGGTCTCATGCGCTCGGCCAGCGGGCGCAGATGTTCCCGATCGACGCTCAGCAGATCGGGGCCGGGGAATGAAGTGGAGCGATGTCTTGGCACACGGCCATTGTACCGCGCCGGGTGGCCACGATTCCGGTAGTGCCGGCCGCTGGCCGGCAGATCAAAAGCGTGTCAACCAAGGTTGACACCCACCAAGACGGTGCCGGTTGACACCCACCAGAGCAGTTTGCGCCGGGCCACAGATCAATTACCGATGACGTCGGTGCCCTTCGGCGGGGTAAAGCTGAAGGTGCCGGCGGCGAAGCCCGGGTTGCGCTTCCAGCCACTGAAGCTGATCACGGTACGCTGGCCAACGGCATCAGTGATTTCCATCTTGGCCAGGCCCTGGGCATTGAAGCCCAGCGCGGCGTACTGGAAGCTGGCTTCGGTCTCGCGCTTCGGCGACAGCGACAGCCACTGCAGGCCGTCGCGCTGCGCGGCCTCTTCGCTGACGTCGTACTGCTGCTCCAGCAGCGCCGGGTTGATCAGCGCGGTCAGTGGGCTGTTCTGCTCTTCCTTGCCCTGCTCGCGCACGGTGGCCTGTTCCAGGTCCGGCTCGTACATCCAGACCTTCCTGCCGTCGGCCACGATCAGCTGTTCGTGCGGGCGCACGTATTCCCAACGGAACAGGCGCGGCGCCGACAGTGCCACACGGCCACTGGTCGATTCCTTGACCTTGCCGCGACTGTCGAACACCTGCTGGCTGAACTGGCCATCCAGGCCCTTCAGGCCGCTGGTGAAGGTCTTCAGGTCATCGCGGGCGCCAGCCCAGGCGCTGCCGGCGGCGGCGCAGGCCACGGCCAGGGTGGTGGTGGCAAGGAAACGGCGGAAGCGGAAGTTCATGCGGGAATCCTGTGGGCGCGGGCGCCAGGAAAGGTGGTTGCCAGTGTGCCCGGGGAAAGATGAATGGGCGATCAGGGCGACATTATGCCGCCCTGAACGTCCATCGGCGATTCAGCCACCGGATCCCGGCAGCTTGCCGTACAGCACCTGGCCGCGGAAGCCACGCCGCACTTCGCGATACAGCGCGCGGAACGCCGGATAGTCCTGCGGCTGGCACAACGCCTCTGGCCCACGCACTGCATTCTGCTGCAAGCGGTGGTGCACGATCACCTCCTGCCCCTCGCGACTCCAGTCCACCCGGTACTCGCCGGCTGCATTGGCGAAACGCTGGCTGGCCGGGATGGCGATGATCGGCGCATTGGCCGGGAACTGCAGGCGATAGGTTTCCTCGCGCAGGCTGGCATTGCAGTAGAACGGCGTTTCGTTGGCCGGCGCCGAGGCAGTGGCGTACAGCCCACGCACCGACTCGCCACCCGGCGGATCCGGCACGGCCATGCCGCCGGCCACGCTGAAGTCGGCGTAGTCCTCGGCCTGGAACGCCATGCGATAGCCAAACGGCCGGGTCAGGTCGACCGGCACGCCCTGGATCTGCAGCTGCCCTCGCCCATCGAAACCGGACGCGGCCATGATCTGCTCTTCAGCGCGCGCACGGTTCTGCGCGTTGAGCTGGGAGAACTGGGCGCGCATGCCGATCTCGGCGTTCTCGCCCAGCTTCGGAATCGTCTCGCCGCGCAGGTTGCCGTTGGCGTCGAAGGTGAAGCGCACCTCCATCGAGGTGGCATTGCGCTCCGGCGTATTGGCCGGGGTGCGCGCCAGTGAGGCGTCGCGGGTACGCATCACCGGTGCGCCCAGGTCACCTTCCGGCAACTGCCCGAAGCGCGCCCACGCCGTGGTCGAATCCAGGTACAGATCGAACTCGGGGATGTAGGTGATGGCGTGGTTGAAGCGGCCCAGCACCGGAATCTTCGGCAGTGTCGGGCCGCCACCGGCACCGATCAGCACCGGTGAGCTGGCGATGCCCTTGGCCGCCAGCAGCGCCTCCAGGATCGTCACATGGTCCTTGCAGTCACCATAGTGGTTGTCGAGGATGCTCTGCGCACTGTTCGGCTCCAGGCCACCATTGCCCAGGTACACCGCCACGTAGCGGATGTTCTGCGCCACCCAGCGGTACAACGCGTCGGCCTGCTCGCGACGGTCGCTGATGCCAGCGGTGATCTCATCGGCCAGCGCCTGCAGTTCCGGCGTGACCTGCGCGGCCGGGCCGGCCTTGAGCTGGTAGGCGCGACCCATCTGCGACCAGTCACGATAGGTGCTGGCCATGATGTTCGGGCCGAACTCCCAGCCCGCCGCCGACCAGTTCTGTGCTGGCATGGCTTCGCGACGCTGGTAGCGCCAGCGCCACTGTGCCTGTCCGTTCTTCACCGTGGGGCGATCACTGCCCTGCACGCCGCGGCTGTCGACGAACATCGGCAGGTTGGCCGGCGCACTCAGGGTGACCTCCGCGTCCTCGTACTCGGTGAAGACATTGAAGGTTTCCCACAGGCCGAAGTAGCCGGGAAAGTACGGCGTGGCCTGGGTGCGGCGCACCTGGTAGAACAGGCGCGTGCCCGGGGCCAGGTTCGGGAACACGATCACCCGCACCTTGCGGTCGGCATACATTGCCGCCGAGGCGCTGGAGTAGCTTTCCTGGGTGTAGATGCGGTCGGCCGGCACGTCGCGGCGCTGGCCGTCGGCGGTGATGGTGTAGGCGCCGAGTACTTCCAGCGTCTCCATCTTCTCGCTGTAGCTCAGCCGAACCTGGCTGAACTGCTCGACCGAGGCCTTGGTCTTGAGCAGGACTTCGTAGGTTTCGGTCTGCACATTGCCCGCATCCGGCCGCACCTGGTAGTCGGCGCGGTAACGGACAATGCTGAAATTATTGCTGGCTTCGGTATCGCCGCTGGTGGAAGGCGGCGCCGTGGCGGGCGCGGAGGTGGCGGTGTCTGCCAGTGCCGGGCCGGCAGCCAGGAAGGCTGCCAGCGCCAGTGCCAGCGCGCTTGGTACGGGGTGAAGCATGCGTCGGTTCCTTGGACGTCGTGG
This sequence comes from Stenotrophomonas sp. TWI1409, assembly GCF_039673015.1. Classification (NCBI taxonomy): domain Bacteria; kingdom Pseudomonadati; phylum Pseudomonadota; class Gammaproteobacteria; order Lysobacterales; family Lysobacteraceae; genus Stenotrophomonas; species Stenotrophomonas sp. TWI1409. The sequence goes on along the minus strand of NZ_JBDJKU010000050.1, from coordinate 28,807 downwards.
GGGATACGTCGGGTCTTACTTCGGCGGCGGCGGTGCCAGCACCGTGCGGTCGCCGTTGTGCTCGGGCGGACTGACCACGCCGGCCGCTTCCATGGCCTCGATCAGTCGCGCTGCACGGTTGTAGCCGATCTTCAGCCGGCGCTGCACGCCGGAAATCGAGGCGCGACGGGTCTCGGTGACCACCCGCAGCGCTTCGTCATACAACGGGTCGGACTCGTCGCCGGCAGAGCTGTTCTCGGGCAGGCCGGTGGCACCGACGACCACGCCGTCGCCCATCGTCTGCACCTCGTCCAGCACGCCGTCGACATAATCGGCCGGGCCCATCGCCTTGAGGTGTTCAACCACGCGGTGCACTTCCTCGTCGGAGACGAAGGCGCCGTGCACACGCTCGGGCATGGCGGTACCCGGCGGCAGATACAGCATGTCGCCGTGGCCCAGCAGGGTTTCCGCGCCGGACTGGTCGAGGATGGTGCGCGAGTCGATCTTGGAACTGACCTGGAAGGCGATGCGGGTCGGGATGTTGGCCTTGATCAGGCCGGTGATCACGTCCACCGACGGGCGCTGCGTGGCCAGGATCAGGTGGATGCCGGCCGCACGCGCCTTCTGTGCCAGGCGCGCGATCAGCTCTTCCACCTTCTTGCCGACGATCATCATCATGTCGGCGAATTCGTCGATGAAGATGACGATGAACGGCAGCGTCTCCAGCGGACGCGGCGCCTCGCCCAGTTCCGGGTTCGGCTTGAACAGCGGGTCCATCAGTGGCTGGCCGGCGTCCTGGGCTTCCTTCACCTTCTTGTTGAAGCCGGCCAGGTTGCGCACGCCCACCGCGCTCATCAGCTTGTAGCGGCGCTCCATCTCGGCCACGCACCAGCGCAGGCCGTTGGCGGCCTCCTTCATGTCGGTGACCACCGGCGCCAGCAGGTGCGGGATGCCCTGGTAGACGCTCAGTTCGAGCATCTTCGGGTCGATCATCAGCATCCGCAGGTCTTTCGGCGAGGCCTTGAACAGCAGGCTCAGCACCATCGCGTTGACCGCCACCGACTTGCCCGAACCGGTGGTACCGGCCACAAGCAGGTGCGGCATGCGCGCCAGATCGGCCACGGTCGAGCGGCCAGCGATGTCCTTGCCCAGCGCCAGGGTCAGCACGCTGGCCGACTTGTCGTATTCCTTCGAACGCAGCAGCTCGGAGAGGTAGATCATCTCGCGGGTGACGTTGGGAATTTCCAGGCCGATCACCGATTTGCCCGGAATGACGTCGACCACGCGCACCGACTTCACCGACAGGCCGCGCGCGATGTCCTTGTCCAGCGAACTGATCTGGCTGACCTTGATGCCCGGCGCCGGCTCGATCTCGAAACGGGTGATGACCGGGCCGGGGTTGGCGCCGACCACCTGGGCGTCGATGCGGAAGTCCTTCAGTTTGAACTCGATCTGCCGCGACAGCGCGTCCAGGGTTTCCTTGTCATAGCCCACCGGCTGCGGCTTGGGATCGTCCAGCAGGGCCAGCGGCGGCAGGTCCGAGCCGTCGCCGTTGACGCCACGGAACATCGGGATCTGCGTGTCGCGCTTGGCCCGGTCACTCTTCTCGATCACCGGTTCCGGGCGCGGCTCGATCTTCACCGGCTCGCGCTTGGCGCGCACCTCGGCATCGGCCTTGCGTACCTCCTGGCGTTCCTCGCGCATCACCCGGGTCTGCTGCCATTCGGTGACTTCTTCCTTCTTGCGCGCCAGCAATGGCGCCAGCGACATCACGCCGCGGCCGATCTTCTCCATCACCACGAACCAGGACAGCCCGGTGGCCAGGGTGATCGAGGCCAAGAGCAGCACCAGCACGAACAGGTTCGCGCCCAGCGCACCGAAGCCCACCGTGAGTGAATTGCCGACCAGCTTGCCGAGGATGCCGCCGGCACTGGAGACATCGCCACTGAACAGGCGGACATGCAGGAAGCCGGTGCCGGCGATCAGGAAACCGACCAGGCCGACCAGGCGCAGCGCCGGGTCCAGATCGTTCTCGCCCTTGCTCTCGCGCTTGAGGCCGAACATGGCGATCCACGCCAGCGCGCCCAGCACCACCGGCAGCAGGAAGGCGATGTAGCCGAACAGCTGCAGCAGCACGTCGGCGATCCAGGCCCCGGCGCGGCCGCCGAGGTTGTGCACCGGTGCGACCACGCTGCCGGTGTGCGACCAGCCCGGGTCGGTCGCTGAATAGGTGAACAGACTGGCCGCCAGGTACAGCAGCGCCGGCGCGATGGCGATCAGGCCAAGGTCGCGCCAGAGGCGTTGGCGGCGTGGATTGTCGGTCGTCGCCGCCGCGGCCGTGCGACGTGACGCCTTGCTGTCGTCGGACTTGGAGCGTTCGGGGACCTGCTTCGCCACCTTAGACCATACCTTTGGAATGCGCTGTTAGTGATTGATAATAAATGAGACGGCGTCAGTTTTCAGTTATGCGACATCTGACAGGGCAATCAGAGGGCCGGAACCACTGCTGGATGACGGCGTTCTGTTCATCGGCTTGAATCGCCCTGCCCCAGCCGCCACTCTATGACCAGCCACGGATGCTGCGCAAACATCGCCAGCGCCTTGTCCCATCTACTTTTTCGCGAGTCTACATGAGCACCAGCCTGCCCTCCCGCCACCAGCGCCTCGTCATCCTCGGTTCCGGCCCGGCCGGTTGGACCGCCGCCGTCTACGCCGCCCGCGCCAACCTGAAGCCGGTCGTCATCACCGGCCTGCAGCAGGGCGGCCAGCTGATGACCACCACCGAGGTGGACAACTGGCCGGGTGACGCCCACGGCCTGATGGGCCCGGACCTGATGGCGCGCATGCAGGCCCATGCCGAGCGCTTCGAGACCGAGGTCATCTTCGACCACATCCACACCGCCGATGTGTCGCAGCGCCCGTTCAAGCTGATCGGCGACAGCCACGAGTACACCTGCGATGCCCTGATCATCGCCACCGGCGCCACCGCCAAGTACCTGGGCATCCCGACCGAGGACGAGTTCAAGGGCCGCGGCGTGTCCGCCTGTGCCACCTGTGACGGCTTCTTCTACCGTGACCAGGACGTGGTCGTGGTCGGTGGCGGCAACACCGCCGTGGAAGAGGCACTGTACCTGTCCAACATCGCCCGCAAGGTCTACCTGGTCCACCGCCGCGACACCCTGAAGGCGGAAAAGATCATGCAGGACAAGCTGTTCAAGAAGGTGGCCGAAGGCAAGATCGAGACCGTCTGGCACCACCAGGTGGAGGAAGTGCTGGGCAATGACGCCGGCGTGACCGGCGTGCGCGTGAAGTCCACCCTGGACGGCAGCACCCGCGACATAGACGCCCACGGCTTCTTCGTGGCCATCGGCCACCACCCGAACACCACCCTGTTCGACGGCCAGCTGGCGATGAACAACGGCTATCTGGAAATCCGTTCGGGCCTGGGCGGCAACGCCACCCAGACCTCGGTGGAAGGCGTGTTCGCCGCCGGCGACGTGGCCGACCAGCACTACCGCCAGGCGATCACCTCGGCCGGCTTCGGCTGCATGGCCGCTCTGGACGCCGAGCGTTATCTGGACGCGCAGGGCAAGGCCAGCTGAGGGGCGAACCCGCTGCTGTAGCGTCGAGCCAGGTTCGACTCAGGCAAAAGGCCGACGCCAGTGCGTCGGCCTTTCTGTTTCATCTGCCCTATCCTTCCCTCATGCCTTCCCCCCGCTTCCTCGATTCCCTGCAGTCCGTTTCCGCAACCGACTGGGATGCCCTGCACGACGGCCGCAACCCCTTCGTCAGTCATGCCTTCCTTTCCGGGCTTGAACAGCACGGTTGCCTGCGCGAGGACTGGGGCTGGCAGCCTCGGCACTTCACCCTATGGGAAGGCGAGCATCTGGTCGGCGCCATTCCGGGTTACCTGAAGACCAACTCCCACGGCGAATTCGTGTTCGACCATGCCTGGGCCAACGCGTACGCCCGTCATGGCCGCGACTACTATCCGAAGTGGCTGGGCGCGGTGCCGTACTCGCCGGTCACCGGCCCGCGCCTACTGGCCCGTCACGATTCAGAGCGCACCGCATTGCTGTCGGCGTTGCGCGAGGCGCTGCCGGCACTGGACGTGTCCTCGGCCCATATCAACTTCCACACCGCAGTGGACGAGGCGCTGTTCGGCGATGACTGGCTGCTGCGCGAAGACGTGCAGTTCCAGTGGCAGAACCCGGGCGACTGGGCGACGTTCGACCAGTTCCTCGGTGCGATGAACCACAAGCATCGCAAGAACATCCGCCAGGAACGGGCCAAGGTCGTTCGCCAAGACATCACCTTCCGCGTGGTGCACGGCGATGAAGCGAGCCGCGCCGATCTGCAGGCGATGTACCGCTTCTACCTGCAGACGTTCCTCGAGTACGGCAATGCCCCGGCGCTGACCGAGACCTTCCTGCGTCACCTGGCCATTTCTTTGGGTCGGGGGCTGGCGCTGTTCCTGGCCGAACAGGACGGCGAGCCGATTGCCGGCGCGCTATGCCTGCGCGGTGGAGACACGCTGTACGGCCGCTACTGGGGCGGCGCCACGCTGCCCGGCCTGCACTTCGAGGCCTGCTACTACCAGGGCATCGAGTATTGCCTGCGCGAAGGGCTGACCCGCTTCGAGCCGGGCGCACAGGGCGAGCACAAGCTGGCACGCGGTTTCCTGCCCACGCTGGTGCGCAGCCGGCACTGGGTGGCCGATCCGGACTTCGCGGAAGCGCTGCAGGAGTGGTGCCGGCAGGAGCGGCGTAATGTGCGGCGTTACCAGCAGGAGCTGCAGCGGCATGGGCCGTTCCGCGTAGAACCGTAGAGGCGCGCTTGCTCGATTGGCGCGGTGCCGAAAAGCGTGCCAACCAAGGTTGGCACCTACCAAGGCAATAGCGAGGGCGCTGTGCTCAGGTGCACTGCCAGAAGTGCCCGCTCACCTGGCACTTCGCACACCAGAACGTGTAGAGCATGCCGCCGCTGCCCCACAGCAGCGTGCCCTCACCCGTGGTCGGCAGTGTCGAATCCAGCTGCATCACGAACGGCATCTCTTCGCCGCAATCGATGCACGCCGGGTACCACGCACTCTGCACCCAGCTTGGCGCTCCGCCCACACGCGACAGGTTCTGCCGATGATTGGACTGGCCCCAGTCCTGTTGTTGCCAGCGCGCACTGTCCATGGCGACCAGACCCACCTCGGCCTGCATCAGGTCGCCACTGTCGGTGGGTGTGTTCGGCACCTCACGGTGCTGGCTGGGGTGGCAGCTGGGCAGGCCGGCCGCATCATGGCGATAGAAACGCACGGGCGGGTCTTCCCAGCCGCAGCAGTCCAGGCACAGCCCCAGCGTGATCTCGCCCGACGCGCCCGGCTGCAGCGCGGCGGCATCGGTCTGCAGCAGGCGCTGAAGCGGCGCATGGCAGCTGCTACACAGCGCTTCCAGCGGCCCTCCCATCTGCCCAGCATGGTGTACCTGCCCACCATTCCAGGTCGGGTGCAGGCGCCAGGTGCGCTTGCGCCAGCTCGGTTCGTCCGCCTGCTGCGCGCGATGCTGTTCGCGGCCGAAGCGGAAGTGCAATGGCCGCTCGCCATGCAGGCGACGCGGCTGCGGACCTTCGGCGACGCCGGCCCAGTGCGCCCAGACCTCGGCGTCCAAGCGCCCCCAGTCGACCAGGTAGCCGCGAGCAATGGCGTAGGTTTCGGGCTGGGCGGCGAGCAGCAACGCCCTGGCCCGCGCCGTTTCGCGATCGTCATCGGCTTCGGCCAGGACCTGCGCCCAATGCGCGGCCGTCGCGCTGGGCAGGCCCTGCCAGACCTGCGTGGCCAACTGCACCTCATCCTCACTGGCGACCGCCAGCAATGCCTCCCAATCGTCCTGCAGCACCTGCGGCGCCTGATAGCTGGCGAACTCCATCACGCTCGTCAACACGTCACCGCGCTCGCCCGCGCGATAGCGGCGCCACGCGTCGGCCGCGACCGCGGGCACCGCGTCATCCGGCAGCAGGTCCAGTGCCATGTCGAGGAAGGCCGAGCTCGGCGAAGGCCGCGCCAGCGCCTGCAGCATCAACTCTCCCAGTTGACGCGGCTGTTCAGTGGCCATCGACAGCAGCATGCCTTGGCTGTCGTTGCGCGTGCGCGGGGCGTCATGCAGGTCGAGGATGGCGCTGATCGAGTCACTCATTCGGAGGCTCCTTGCCGGTGAACAGTGATGGTGCCAGACATCACGAATCACCACGACGAATACAATGGCCCCATGACCCGCCAGCTGCCCTGGCGCCTGGCCGATGCGCCGGACGCCCCCTTCCCTCCGGCCGAGACCGCACTGCGCCAGCCCGATGGCCTGCTGGCGGTGGGCGGCGACCTGCATCCGGTGCGTCTGCTCAATGCCTACGCCGGCGGTATCTTTCCGTGGTTCAGCGAGGGTGAGCCAATCCTGTGGTGGTCGCCGGACCCGCGCATGGTGTTCCGCACCGACGGCGTGCATCTGTCCAGTCGCTTCCGCCGCCAGCTGCGCAGCAGCACGTGGGAGATCACCGCCGACAGCGCCTTCAGCCAGGTGATGCGCGCCTGCGCCGCCGCACCACGCCCTGGCCAGGACGGTACGTGGATCAGCCCGGCGATGGTCGAGGCCTACAGCCAACTGCACGACCTTGGCTTCGCCCATTCCTTCGAAGTCTGGGATCGGCAGACACTGGTCGGCGGCATCTACGGCGTCGCGATCGGCGCCATGTTCTTCGGCGAGAGCATGTTCAGTGGCGCCAGTGGCGGCTCCAAGATCGCCCTGGCCGCGTTGGCAGCCACCCTGCGTGGCTGGGGCTGGGAACTGATCGATGCCCAGGTGGAGAATCCGCACCTGCTGCGGATGGGCGCCGAGCACCTGCCGCGCGCGGACTTCCTGGAGCACGTCCGTCAGGCCGTACACCATGACGGCCGTGAAGGCCCCTGGACCCAGGCGGTAGGACGCTTGCCAGCACAGCGTTTGGCCGGGGGTTAACACAAACTTTGCAAGCCGGGCCCATCACGCGTAAAATACCGCGCCTTAGGCCCAGCGTGGCCGTTTTCTGAACCGCACAGGACTACATGTCGAAAGACGATTCCATCGAGTTCGAGGGCACCGTCAGCGAGACGCTGCCGAACACCACTTTCCGCGTTCGTCTGGAAAATGGGCACGAAATCATCGCCCACATCTCCGGCCGCATGCGCAAGAACTACATCCGCATCCTCACCGGTGACCGGGTCAAAGTTGAAATGACCCCGTACGACCTGACCAAGGGTCGTATCACCTACCGCATGAAGTAAGCGGTCGGCGCATTGCGCCACTCCGACAGGGCCGGCCTCGCTGCTGGCCCTTTGTCGTGCGCGGAAGAAAGCGACCGGCACCGGGACCGATCGATTTTCGTCCCTGTCCGAAATACCGCATCGCGCCGCGACTCTAGACTCAATGCGTTCTTCACAGAAGGCGTTGCGCGCATGACCCACCTGATCGTCCTGGACCCCCAGTCCGTCACCAGCCGCTGCTACGCCAGCAAGGGCCCGGACGGCACCTGGTTCGGCCAGCCCTGCCTGGTCTGCACCAGCATGGACGCCTCGCACCCGCTGTACCTGGCCGTGCAGCGCGAGATTCCGCATATGGGCAGCACCCTCAAGCAGCGCCTGCACATTCCGCACGAGGCGGTCGCCTTTGTCATCGAAGACGGCGGCGACCAGGGGCGCCAGCAGGGATTCCGTTCGATCGCGGCCTGAGGCGCCAAAGGTCATCGTGACCGATCTCACCGTGGCGTCGGTCAGCCCTGCTTGCGGCAGATTCGCATTTGCAGCGGCGGCGGCATCTTGGGATCCGATCCAGTCCGGATCGCTGCCCCCTGCCCCGCCATGAACCTGTCTTCCCTGCTCATCCCCCTGGCTTTGTCTGCCGTCACCCTGCTGGCGTCGTCCGCCCATGCCGCCGACACCGCGCCGGCACAGTGCGTATCACTGACCGGCGAACAGCAGATCGTTCGCGCCGGCGCCGACAAGAACATCCTGCTTCGCTCCGGCGAAGACCACTATGTTGTGCATTTCCGCAACAGCTGCCCTTCTGCCGTACTGGCCACCCGCCTCGGCTTCAAGACCGACGGCAAAGAAGCTGACGAGCTGTGCAGCGAGGGCCGAAGCGCACTGGACACAGGTCGCGGCAGCTGCGAGGTTGCACGCATCGAGCCGATCGATGCCGAGCGATTCAAGCGTGAGGCGCGCCGCCGCAGCCGCTGACCCCAGACAGGACAAGGGCGGCCGAAGCCGCCCTTGTCGCGATATACGTCAACGCGTCGCGGCAACCAGCGACAACACTCTCGGTTGCGCGCGCTGCCGTGCCAACCAGAGATCGTAGCTGGATTGCAGCCCCATCCAGAAAACCGCAGTACTTACCCCCGCCATCTCAAGGCGGATGGCCAGGTCAGGACTGATGCCCGCCTTGCCGTTCAGAACCCGCGAAAGGGCTACCCGCGACATTGCCAGGCGCTCGGCCGCTTCGGTCACAGACAGATCCATTGGATCAAAGACCATTGCCTTGATCGCCTGCCCGGGATGCGGATGGTGATGAATCATGCGCGGCCTCAGTGATAGTCCAGGTAATCCAGCAGCTCCACGTCGCTGCCGGCGAAACGGAAGGTAATCCGCCAGTTTCCATTGACCCATACAGACCAATGCCCTTTCAGGCCGCCCCGGAGCTTATGCAGACGCAATCCAGGCATGGCCAGATCCTCAGGACCCGAAGCAACATCCAGGATCGACAGGATCAACAACACCTTGCTGGCGTGACTGTGGCGGATTCCACTGCTACTGCCGGAACGGTAGAGCCGCTCGAGGCCCCTGTGGCGAAAACCGATGATCATCACTGTATCCTGTATCGTTTCGCGATACAAACAGGGCAACACCCTATCGCGACCAGAAGACAGCATTGGCACCTCCGTTCCGTTCAAGCAAGGCCGCGGACGACAGTCCCACTGGAAACAACAAGGGCGGCCGAAGCCGCCCTTGTCATTTCCAGGCTTTCACGCCAAGCCTATGGCATCAGCTCATTCCACCGTGACCGGCAGCAGCCGCTCCGGCTCGGCCTGGGTCTCGACCACCAGCTCGTCGTCGCGAACATCGATACTGACCTTGCCACCGTCGACCAGCTTGCCGAACAACAGCTCGTCGGCCAGCGGACGCTTGATCTTGTCCTGGATCACGCGGGCCATCGGGCGGGCACCCATCAGCGGGTCGAAACCATGGTGGGCCAGCCAGTCGCGCGCGGTCGGGGTGGCCGACAGGCTGACGTGCTTGTCCTGCAGCAGCATCTCCAGCTCGATCAGGAACTTGTCGACCACGCGCAGGATGTGCTCGAAGCCCAGCGCCTGGAACTGCACCACCGCGTCGAGGCGGTTGCGGAATTCCGGGGTGAAGCTGCGGCGGATGGTCTCCATCGCGTCGGTGGCATGGTCCTGCTTGGTGAAGCCGATCGAACGCCGCGAGGCCTGCGCCGCACCGGCATTGGTGGTCATCACCAGCACGACGTTCTTGAAGTTGGCCTCGCGACCGTTGGTATCGGTCAGCACGCCGCGGTCCATCACCTGCAACAGGATGTTGAAGATGTCCGGGTGCGCCTTCTCGATCTCATCCAGCAGCAGCACGCAGTGCGGCGTCTTGACGATCTTCTCGGTCAACAGGCCGCCCTGGTCAAAGCCGACGTAGCCCGGAGGCGCACCGATCAGGCGACTGATCGAATGCGGCTCCATGTACTCGGACATGTCGAAGCGGACCAGCTCGATGCCCAGCTGCAGCGCCAGCTGCTTGGTCACCTCGGTCTTGCCGACACCCGTGGGACCGGCGAACAGGAAGTTGCCGATCGGCTTTTCCGGGTTGCCCAGGCCCGAACGGGCCAGCTTGATCGCCGAGGACAGCGTCTCGATGGCCGGGTCCTGGCCGAAGATCACCATCTTCAGGTTGCGCTCCAGGTGCTGCAGCACATCCTTGTCGGTGGCGCTGACCTGCTTGGTCGGGATACGCGCCATCTTGGCGACGATCGCCTCCACTTCCTCGACGTCGATCAGTTCCTTGCGCTGGCCTTCCGGCAGCAGGCGCTGGCGGGCGCCCGCCTCGTCGATCACGTCGATGGCCTTGTCCGGCAGCAGGCGGTCGCCGATGTGCTTCACCGACAGGTCCACCGCCGCCTGCAGAGCCTCGTCGGAATAGGTCACACCGTGGTGCAGCTCGTACTTGGACTTCAGGCCCTGCAGGATCTCGTAGGTCTCGCCGACGGTCGGCTCGACGATGTCGATCTTCTGGAAGCGGCGGGCCAGCGCCCGGTCCTTCTCGAAGATGCCACGGTACTCCTGGAAGGTGGTCGAGCCGATGCAGCGCAGCTCTCCGGACGCCAGCGCCGGCTTGATCAGGTTGGAGGCATCCATGGTGCCGCCCGACGCCGAGCCAGCACCGATGATGGTGTGGATCTCGTCGATGAACAGCACCGCATTGGGCACCTTCTTCAGCGCGGTCAGCACGCTCTTCAGGCGCTTCTCGAAGTCGCCGCGGTACTTGGTGCCGGCCACCAGCGCGCCCAGGTCGAGCGAATAGATCACCGCATCGGCCAGAACGTCGGGCACCGAGCCCTCGACGATGCGGCGGGCCAGGCCCTCGGCGATGGCGGTCTTGCCTACGCCCGCCTCACCCACGTACAGCGGGTTGTTCTTGCGGCGGCGGCACAGGACCTGGATGGTGCGCTCGATCTCGTCGGCACGGCCGACCAGCGGGTCGATGCGACCGGCCCGGGCCTGTTCGTTGAGGTTGCTGGCGAACTCGGTCAGGGCATCACCCTTCGGCTCGCCCTCCCCGCCTTCGATGCGGCCTTCGCCCTCGGAGGAGGACGACGGCTGCTCGCCTTCCTCGCCCAGCTTGGCGATGCCGTGGGACAGGTAATTGACCACATCCAGCCGGGTGACATCCTGCTGGTTGAGGTAGTAGACGGCGTGCGAGTCCTTCTCGCCGAAGATGGCGACCAGCACATTGGCGCCGGTGACCTCCTTCTTGCCCGAGGACTGCACGTGGTAAACGGCCCGCTGCAACACGCGCTGGAAGCCCAGGGTCGGCTGGGTATCGCGGCCGTCATCTTCGGCCAGGCGGGACACGGAGGCCTCGATGGCCTGCTCCAGCTCCTGGCGCAGGCGTTCGGCGTCGGCGCCACAGGCCTTCAGTACGGCTTGGGCGGACGGGTTGTCGAGCAGTGCCAACAGCAGGTGTTCGACCGTCATGAACTCATGCCGGGCCTCACGGGCGCGCTTGTAGCACTGGCCGATGGTGTGTTCGAGGTCTTTGCTGAACATGGATTACTCCGGCGGCAGATGGGGACAATATGCGGCCTGACTACGCGATTTCCATCACCCTAGCGGATTGCTGCGTTCAGATGGCGTTATCAGTGCGAATCGCTTGATCTTCATTCACTCCAGGACAGCCCACCCAGCATGAGCGAACCCTACCTGAGCCGCTGGCGATTGCGGCGTGATGGCGCAGCCATCGAAACGCCCCATGCCCGGCTCTGGCCGGTGCTGACCGCCGCCGGTAAGCCGGCCATGCTGAAGATCAGCAGCGAAACCGAAGAGCAGAACAGCCATCGCCTGCTGCGTTGGTGGGACGGTGACGGCGCCGCCCGCCTGCTGGCCCACGAGGGCCCGGCGATCCTGATCGAACGTGCCGGCGGCGACTCGCTGCGGCAACGTTCGATCAAGGGCGACGATGACACCTGCACCACGGTCCTGTGCCAGGTCCTGCAACGGCTGCACCGGCCACGGGGCGCACCGCCAGCGGAACTGATCTGCCTGCGAACATGGTTCGCCGACCTGCTGCAGCCAAGGGCTGCGCTGCCGACACTGCTGGAACAGTGCAGATCACTGGCGGAGGGCCTGCTGCAGCAGGAACAGGAGATCCGGCCGCTGCACGGCGACCTGCACCACGACAACGTGCTGGATTTCGGCGCGCGCGGCTGGTTGGCGATCGACCCGAAGCGGCTGCTGGGCGACCGCGCGTTCGATTACACGACGATGTTCAGCAATCCGGACCTGTGCGGCCCCGGCATCCATGTGGCCACCCGACCCGAGCGGTTTGCCACCCGGCTGGAACAGGTCGGCGCGCTGGCGGGCCTGGAACGCACGCGCCTGCTGCGTTGGATCGCAGCCAGCGCGGGGCTGTCAGCGGTGTGGTTCCGGGATGATGGCGACCCCGCCGAAGTCGACGAGGCGGTGGCGCGGATGGCACTGGAGGCGTTGGCGGAGGGCTGATCCCGCGCTCTGGTAGATGCCCACCTTGGTGGGCACGCCCCATCCACTATCGATACAGGCCCCTGCCTTGGTAGGTGCCCACCTTGGTGGGCACACCGGGTCCGGAGTCGATGTGCCCGGACGAAAACCGTCAGCCGGTCAGGCCTTTTCCATCGTGCACAGCAGCGGGTGCTGGTTCATCCGCGAGTACTCGTTGACCTGGGCGACCTTGGTCTCGGCCACTTCGCGGGTGAACACCCCGCACACGCCGCGGCCACGGGTATGGACGTGCAGCATCACCTGCGTGGCCTTGTCCAGGTCCATGCTGAAGAACTGCTGCAGCACGTCCACCACGAAATCCATCGGGGTGTAGTCGTCGTTGAGCAGCATCACCTGGTAGAACGGCGGCGGCGCCACTTCCGGGCGCGCGGGCTCCACGGCAACGCCGTGCTCGTGATGGGAATCGGGGGAAGACTCATGGGGCATCTGCCCATTATAGAGGCACGGGCCAGCCTGCGTCGGCCTGCCGCAGATTGGACGGCACGCACGCCCACCGTCACAATTGCATCCTCTCTCAACACTGTTTCACAGGATCTTCATGAAAAGGACCCTTCTCCCCGCCCTGCTGATCGCCCTGGCCGCCGCCGGCTCCGCCGCCGCCGAGACCCAGGCCGACAAGGCCGTGGCCCGCCACCTGGACAAGCTGGGCTATACCTACGAGGTCGACGAGGACGGCGACTACCGCATGGTGTTCGACGTCGAGGGTGATCGCACCCAGATGGTCTACGTGCGCTCGTCGGTGGAAGATTTCGGCACCCACAACATCCGCGAGATCTGGTCGCCGGCCTACAACGCAAAGACCAAGCAGTTCCCGGTGGCCGTAGCCAACCGCCTGCTGGAAGATTCGCAGGACGCCAAGATGGGCGGCTGGGTGAAGCAGGACACCACCGCCATGTTCGTGGTCAAGATCGACGCCGATGCCACGGCCGACCAGCTCAGCGACGCCATCGATGCGGCCATCCGCACCGCCGACGCCATGGAGCTGGAACTGACCAAGAAGGACGAGTTCTGAGTTGAACACCACGCCGGACCCGCGCTGGGCACCGCACGCCACTGTCGCCACCGTGGTGGTCGACGGTGGCCGCGTGCTGCTGGTCGAGGAGACCATCGACGGCCGCCAGGTGCTGAACCAGCCGGCCGGCCACCTCGAGCCGGGCGAAAGCCTGGCCGAGGCAGCCCTGCGCGAGACCCGCGAGGAAACCGGCTGGACGGTGCAGCTGACCCACTTCATCGGCTGCTACCAGTGGACGGCCGGCGACGGCACCACCTTCCTGCGCTTCTGCTATGCGGCGCGTCCGGTCTCGCACGACCCGGCGCAGCCGCTGGACACCGGCATCGATCGCGCGCTGTGGCTGACCCCGGCCGAGCTGCAGGCCGCTACGGAGCGCCTGCGCAGCCCGCTGGTCTGGCAGGTGGTGGCTGATTTCCTGGGTGGCCAGCGCCATCCGCTTTCGCTGGTCCGGGAGGTCGCATGAGCACTCCGCGCGTGATGGTGGGCGTCTCCGGTGGCGTCGACTCCTCGGTCGCCGCCTGGCGGCTGGTGCAGCAGGGCGAGGCCGTAGCCGGTCTGTTCATGCAGAACTGGGCCGACGACGGCAGCGGCGACTGCCGCGCCGAGGACGACCGCCGCGATGCAGTGGCCGTCTGCGGCCTGCTCGGTATCCCGTTCCACTTCCGTGATTTCTCCAGCGAGTACTGGCAGGGCGTGTTCGAGCACTTCCTGGCCGAGTACGCGGCCGGCCGCACCCCGAACCCGGACGTGCTGTGCAACCGCGAAGTGAAGTTCAAGCACTTCCTGGATGCCGCCCGCGAGCTGGGCGCCGAACGCATCGCCACCGGCCACTACGCGCGCGTGGCCCAGCGCGGCCACCAGTGGCTGCTGCTGCGTGGTGCCGACCACTCCAAGGACCAGAGCTACTTCCTGCACCAGCTGGGCCAGGCGCAGCTGTCGGCAACCCTGTTCCCGATCGGCGACCTGGAAAAGACCGACCTGCGGCGGATCGCGCGTGACGTCAGCCTGCCGACCCACGCCAAGAAGGACTCCACCGGCATCTGCTTCATCGGTGAGCGCGACTTCCGCGAGTTCCTCGGCCGCTACCTGCCGGCCAAGCCCGGGCAGATCCTGGACCCGGCCGACGGCAGTGTGATCGCCGAGCACCCAGGCGTCTTCTATTTCACCCTGGGCCAGCGCGAGGGCCTGAACATCGGCGGCGTGCGTGGCCGCCCGGCCGCGCCGTGGTACGTGGTCGGCAAGGATGTGGCCAGCAACGTGCTGTACGTGGACCAGGACCGCGACAGCAAGTGGATGCTGTCCGACCGCCTGCGCTCGGAAACCGCGCACTGGATTGCCGGCGCGCCGCCGGCACGGCGCTTCGAATGCACCGCGCAGACCCGCTACCGCCAGCCCGACGAGCCGTGTACGGTCGAGGTGCTGGACGATGGCAGCGTGCTGGTCACCTTCGCGCGCCCGCAGCGCGCCGTTACTCCCGGTCAATCACTGGTGCTGTATGACGGTGATGTGTGCCTGGGTGGCGCGGTGATCGCCGCCACCGATGCGCCGCTGGAACAGCGCCTGCGCACCACCCCTTCCCCTTTTGAGGTAATCGCTGCATGAGTTTCACTGTCGACGACCGCGTCCTGGCTTTGGCCGGCATTGCCCAGGCCCTGCAGCAGGTACGCCGCATCGCCGATACCGGCCATTCCGACGCCGCTGCCGTGCGCACCGCCGTGGACAGTGTGTTCCGCGTCGACGCGTCTTCGCCGCAGGAGGTGTTCGGTGACCGCCATGCATTGAAGGCTGGGCTGCGCCTGCTGCACAACTACTTCCGCAGCCAGGGCCAGGACCCGATCCTGCCCAAGCTGGCCCTGTCAGTGCTGCAGCTGGAGCGCCGCTTCGTGCAGGACGGCGCCACCGTGAACAAGGTCGCCTCGGGCATCGAACGTGCCCAGCGCCAAGCCGTCGAGCTGGGCGACAGTGGCCACCCGGACGTGCTGGCCAACCTGGGTGGCCTGTACGCCGACACCATCAGCCACCTGAAGCCGCGGGTGATGGTGCAGGGCAACCCGCATTACCTGGGCCAGGCCGGTGTGGTTGCCGAGATCCGCGCCCTGCTGCTGGCCGCGGTGCGCTCGGCAGTGCTGTGGCGCCAGCTGGGCGGCAGCTACTGGGACTTCCTGTTCAGCCGCAAGGCGATGATCGAGGCCGTGGACCGCCAGCTGGCCTGAGCCCCATGGGGTCGGATCCTTTTCCGGCAAGGAAAGGGCTCTGACCCCGAAGCCGCCGAGGCGTCGGAAAACCGGCGCATTCAGAATGCACTTCGAGGCATTTCGACGTTAAAGAGAAAGGGGGTACGGCCGATACATCCTCCGTGCACCTCCCGAGAACGTCCATGTACTCACGCATTTTCATCCGTCTGGCCGCCCCCCTGGCTCTGACCCTGCTGCTCCCCTTCGCCATCGGTTTCGAATGGCCGGCCGCCCTGCGCTGGGCGATCCTGACCACGATGACGCTGAGCTGGCTCGGCTTTGCGTGGTGGACCACCCGCGCCCAGGCGCACCGTTCCCCGGAACACGCCCGTGTCCTGCGTGAGCAGGACCAGCTGCTGACCGAACTGCGCAACTTCGTCGGCAACGAGATCGACGGTTCGCGTGGCGAAGTGGAACGCGCCCGTGACCTGATCCGCCAGGCGGTGTCCAGCCTGGGCGGCAGCTTCGACGCCATGAACCGCAAGTCGCGCCAGCAGAGCCAGGCCCTGTCGCGCATCGTCGATCGTGCCGGTGATGAAGGCAATGCCGGCCTCGACGTTGCCCGTTTCGCCCAGCACGCCAGCCATCGCATGGAGCAGCTGGTGGAAGCACTGGAACAGGTGAGCGGCCAGAGCAGCACCACCGTGCAGCACATCGACCAGATGGCGCAGCACCTGGATGGCATCTTCGCGCTGCTGGAAGACGTCAAGTCGATCGCCGACCAGACCAACCTGCTGGCCCTGAACGCTGCAATCGAAGCGGCGCGTGCCGGTGAAGCCGGTCGTGGCTTCGCGGTGGTCGCCGACGAAGTGCGCAACCTGTCCGAGCGCTCGACCACCTTCAACGAGCAGATCCGCAAGCTGGCGCACAGCTCCAAGGACGCCATTGCCAAGGTGCGCGAGACGGTTTCGCACATGGCCTCGCGTGACATGGACCGCTCCCGTGAAGCGCGCCAGGAAGCGGCGGCGATGCTCGACAACGTCGCGCAGATCAATGCGTCGCTGGGTGATGGCATGCGCGAAGTCTCCGACTGCGCCCGTTCGATCGATGGCAGCGTGGCCGAAGCTGTACGCGCCCTGCAGTTCGAAGACATCGCCACCCAGGCGCTGGGCGGCGTGCACACCCACCTGGACCGCCTGACCGCGATCAACCGCGAGGCGGTGGCCCTGCAGGAACTGCTGCACCGCAATGGCGGCGTGTTCGACGAAGAGATCGCCACCGCCCTGCAGCGCACCGGCAGCCGCCTGCGCGAACTGCGCAGCGAATGGGAACGCCCGCCGCACAAGCCGGTTGCCCAGCAGAGCATGGGCGCCGGCACCGTCGAGCTGTTCTGATCCTGATGTCCGCTGCCGTTGCCGGCAGCCCGCAAGGCCCCGGTTCGTCCGGGGCCTTTGCCTGTGACCCGCCGTTGGATGCATCCTGTACACGCACCATGACCCTGATCCGCGCCCTGCCCTCCCTCGCCGACACCGAGCGCCCGCGCAACGCGAGCGTGCGTGAGCAGCTGCAGCAGCTGGAAGAGGTAGCACGTGAGGAGATCCGCGAACTGCAGCAGCTGGCGGATGCGCGGCCTGGCCCGTCACGGGCGGATGAGGCGCTGCTGGGACTGGCGTGGGACCTGGGGTTGGACGGGGACGCCTTGAGGTAGACCCACGCCATGCGTGGATGGTCTTCACCACCACCCGCTCCAAACCCATGGCATGATCCGCCCATGCCATCTACGGCTGGACACGGAGTGTCGTCGCATGAGCACCACGTTCATGACCTGGCTGGGATTTGCTGTGATGGTGCTCATCGCGGTCACCTTCACCTGGCGCCCCGCCTACGCCACTTTGCGGCCACCCCGGCATAGACCTGTCGCATTCCTGTTCGGCAGCCTGCTCTTCATGCTGATGGCCTTTCTATGTGCCTGGATGGCGGCAACTGCCATCAACACCGGGCACGTCCATCTAAGCCATCACCGCGCCGGCACCATTGATGCATGGCGGGACATCGAGCCGATGACCTTCTGGCTGATCATCGTGGCGGCGTACGTGTTCGGACTGCTGATCGCCAGCTATTCCATTGCAGGCATCGCATTGATGAACCGGTAGATCCACGCCATGCGTGGGTGCATGCGATCGCCCCACCACCCTCCACCCTTTCGGACTTGTTGCATGGCGTGGGTCACAGGCGCAGGGCACACTCGTCGCTCTCCCCCCTGGTGGCCGCATGGCATTCAATTTCGAAGAAGCGCGAGAAACCTTCGAACAGTTTCTGATCATCATGGACGATCAGATTGAATGGCTGATCGAACAAGCACAGCTCCGCGGCGTCGACCTTGACGGCAGCCTGGAGAGCCTTGATCGCTTGGAGGCGCTGTACACGACGATGGCTGCAACGTTGTCGGAGGACGAACAGGATGGCCTGAGGATTGTGTTTGCACGATATCTGGGCGATGTAGTGTGGGAGCATCACGGCGGCAAATGGACCCTGCCACTGGATGATCCAAAAGACATCAATTTCAACATGCCGGTTATCGTGGGGCACTCATCCTGCCCGTGGCTGGAATTCAATCCCATCCATACGATGCATTGCTATGCCCTACGCCCAAAGGCTGGAATGCTCCGAAGCATCGTCGCGCACAGTGTTGATCCACAGATTCTGGATCTCAGCGATCTGGTGGAAGACGATTGAATCCAGGAGACTGCTCGATTCACTGGACCGCCCCGCGAGGACGGTAGCTGGTTCCGGGCAACATCCACGCATGGCGTGGATCTACTGGGGTGGCGAAATCGCTATGGCATGATGCGCAGGTCCCGTTCATGGAAGACCGATGGCCATCGCCCTGATCGCCGCGCTGTTGATCGAAGTCCTGCTGCTTGTGCTGTGGGCGCCGTTCTTCTTCCGCACCGGCATCGTCCTGTTCAATCAACGCATTGCCGCTACGCCGGCAGAGCTGGCGCAGCTTTCGCTGGCCGGGTTGGAGCATGATCTGCCGGCCGATACCTGGCTTCGCCTGGTGTTCCGCGCGCTGCCGGACGGCAGTGTCGCCTTTCGCGAGAGCTTCGCGCCGAGCTTTGGCGGTCGCTACTTTCCGCTGATGCGCGGGCGGGTGATGATCGACGCGCAACGCAGGGAGGTGCGGGTGGTCGGGCGGTGCAGCTGGTTCGCGCTGGGCCTGACACTGATGCTGGTGCCGATCATCCTGGTCCGCCCGGCTGCGTCGCCGATGCTGGTGGCCCTGCTGCTGTTCTACATGGGCTATTTCATCCAGCGCCGACGCTATGCACATGTGGTGGAAGCAGTGCGCGCACGGCTTCGCTCCGAATTTCCGCAGCGAATGGTTGCCGCATCGCAGTAGATCCACGCCATGCGTGGATGATCGCGAGCACCGGCATTCGTGTCGACCAAGGTCGACACCTACCAGAGCGGTGCGTCGGCGTGCGGCGATCCCGCCGGGCAAGGCCCGGCGCTACCCTCAGCGTGCCAGCACGACCTCGCTGGCAGCGTCGGTGCGCCCGGGCGCGGCGTGCTGCTGGCGCAGCCACTGCGCCAGGTCGCGCGGGCTGAGCGGGCGCGAGTACAGGTAGCCCTGGATCTCGTCGCAGCCCTGGCGACGCAGCATGTCTTCTTCCTGGTGCGTTTCCACGCCCTCGGCCACCACTTTCATGCCCAGCGCGTGGCCCAGGTGCACGATGGCCTGGGTCACTTCGGCCGTGCCCGAATCATGCAGCATGCCCTGCACGAAACTGCGGTCGATCTTCAGGCGGCCCACCGGGAATCGGTTAAGGTAATTGAGGTTGGAGAAGCCGGTACCGAAGTCGTCCACCGCCAGCGGCACGCCGTGCCGTTCCAGCACGTCGAAGCAATGGCGCAGGATGTCGGTGTCACGGATCAGCGCCGACTCGGTCAGTTCCAGCTCCAGCCGCTGCGGCGGCCAGCCATGGGCATGGCAGATCTCGATCACACGTTCGGCAAAACCGCGGTCGCGCAGCTGCACCGCCGATACATTGACCGCGATGCGGTCGAAACACAGGCCAGCCCGGTCCCAAGCGATCGCCTGGCGGCAGGCTTCGTTCAGCACCCAGTCGCCGATGCGCACGATCTCGCCGCACTTCTCTGCAATCGGAATGAACTCGGCCGGGCTGCAGTAGCCGATACCTGGGCGATGCCAGCGCAACAAGGCTTCGATCGCTGGCGGCTCGCCCTGGTGCGCGTGCAGCAGCGGCTGGTAGGCCAGGCTGAACTCTTCGCGTTCGATCGCGCCGTGCAGGGCATGCTCCAACTCGAGCTTTCGCTGGATGCGGGCCAATGCGTCCTGGCTGTAGTACTGGTAGGTGTTGCGCCCCGCTTCCTTAGCCGCGTACATCGCGGCGTCGGCGGCACGCAGCAGTGAATCGAAATCGGTCTGCGCATCGCCCAGCATCGCGATGCCGACGCTGGCACCGACCTTCAACGTGGTCTCGCCACGGCGCAATGGCTCGGCCAGCGAAGCGATCAGCTTCCGCGCCACGTGGCCGGCGTCTTCCGGCTCGGCCAGGTCGCGCAACACCACGATGAACTCGTCGCCACTGAAGCGGCCGAACAGGTCGTTGTTGCGAAGGTTCTGGTGCAGGCGGGTGGCGGCAGCCTTCAGCAGCGCATCACCGGTGGCATGACCGAAGCTGTCGTTGATGGTCTTGAAGCCGTCCAGATCAATGAACAGCATCGCCAGCGAGGTGCCGCGGTCGCGCGCTTCCTCGATGGCTTCTGCCGTCTGCTCGCCGAGCAGCACGCGATTGGGCAAGCCGGTGAGCAGATCGTAGTGCGCCAGCAGCTCGATGCGCTCGTTGGCCTCGCGCTCGCGGGTGATGTCACGGAACAGGACCACGAACCGAGGCGGCAGGCCGTCACGGCGATCCAGCTCGATCAGTACCTGCACCCACACGCGCAGGCCGGACTGGCGGTAGAAGCACAGGTCCAGCTGTTCGGGCAGCCCGCCGCCGGCAATCCGGACCAACGCGGCGTCGAAGGCATTGCGCGAATCCTCGGTGTACAGCGCCAGCGCCTGGTCGAGGGTGATCGGCTCCTTGCGCAGGCCATGGATGCGGTAGCACTCCTCGGTCCACTGCATATGCCGGGTCTGCACTTCGATCTCGCAGCCGCCGATGCGGCCCAGCGCGGACACGCGGTTGAGCAGTTCGGTACGCCAGCGGATCAGTGCATCGGTCTGGTGCTGCTCGGTGATGTTCTGCACCTGGCCGAGCAGGCGCTTGGGCTGGCCATCGGTGTCCAGCAGCGGCTGCATCCACAGCCGCAGATGCTGCGACGGTTCGTTGCCCCGGGTCAGTTCCAGTTCGATGTTGGCGGCCCGGCCATCGCGCCACAAGCGTCGCCATGCTGCGCGTAGCGCACCACGCGAGCGCGGATGCAGCTGCTTCAGCCAGCGCCGCTGGCCGGGTACGGCCCCCTGCTCCAACGCCAGCAGCGAACGCAGCTCCGGCGACCACCAGAAATGACCGCTGTTGGGGTCGAACGACCAGCTGCCCATGCTGGCGATGCGCTGGGCCTCGCTCAGGTGCAGCTGCTGTTCCTGAAGCAGCCCTTCCAGCTGCTTCTGTTGTTCGATATCGGTATGCGTGCCGACCATGCGCAGCGGCTGGCCATCGGCGGTGCGCGCGACCACGCGCCCGCGGTCCAGTACCCAACGCCACTGGCCATCGGCCTGGCGGAAACGGAACTGTGCACTGTACTGCTCGCTCAAGCCACGCAGATGCTCATCCAGTGCAGCCCGCACCTGTGCGATGTCCTCGCTGTGCACGCGGGCCAGAATCTCGGTAGCGGTTTCATCGCCCAGTGCCGGGGTGCGCACCACACGGTCGCTGGGAATGTCCCAGTCCCAGAGGCTGTGCCCGGCGCTGTCCAGCGCCAGCTCCCAGCGCCCACCGCCGCCGAGCGGCACCGGCTCGGGAATGCTCAGCGTGAAGGCCAGCAGGTTGCCGGCGCCATCATGCACGGCGCGCAGGTGGCCGTCGTAGTGCCCGTGCGGGCCACCCGGCAGCGTGCAGGCCACGATGCCGCCATCGGCGGCCATCAGGCGCAGATCTTCCAGCATCGGCGCATACGCAGCCACGGTCGCCGGCAGGCCATGCTCGCGCGCAGCCGGATTGGCCGCCAGCGGGCGGCCCGTGCGGTCGACGATGACCAGCGCCGACGCAAGCGGGTGCTGCAGCAGGCTGGCGATGATCCCTTGGTCCACGCGATCTTGCTCCGGATGACACGCCCGTCAGCGGGGCACGCAGTGGTTAACGGCGCCTGCGGCGGATAATTGAGTGGTCTGGGCGCACCTGCGCGGTAAGATGGCCGGCGCCCCTTTCTTCCGCCCTGTCCATGCCCGCAGAACCGACCGGCAACGCCCCAGTTCCCGACCCGCGGATGGCGCAGGCGCTGAGCCGCGACCGGCGCCGGGTGGTGCTGAGCTACCTGGCGATGGCACTGGCCTGGATGATCTCCACCGACAGTGCAGTGCAGGCACTGGTGCCCGACCCGCAGCAGGCGGCCTTCTGGCAGGGCCTGAAGGGCTCGTTCTTCGCCCTTGCCAGCGCCGGCCTGCTGTATCTGCTGCTGCGCCCGCTGGCCGAGCATGTGCTGCACACCCATGCACGCCAGCAGGCCTCCGAGCTGCGCCTGCGGCAGATGTTCGAAGGCAACCCCGGCCCGATCCTGGTCTACGACCTGGACACACTGGCAATCCTCGATGCCAATCCGGCGGCCTGTACGGCCTTTGGCTGGGACCGTGACGAACTGCTGGAGCAGACCATCGATTCGCTGTGGCCGCCAGGCCAGGACCTGGCGCTGCAGACCAAGCTGGAAGCGATCCGCGAGGCACCGGAGGAACTGTGCATCCTGCGTACCCAACTGCAGCTGCGCGACGGCTCCCTGCGCCAGATGGAGCTGCGCTCCAATGCCATCAGCTATGACGGCCACAACGCCCGCCTGCTGATTGCCATCGACCGCACCGCTGAAGACCTGGCCCAGCTGCGCCGTGACCAGGCGCTGGCGCGGGTCGAAGAAGCCCACGAGCTGGCGCGCATCGGCGCCTGGGAACTGGACCCCTCCACGGGACTTGGCCGCTATTCGAACCAGGTCTATCGCTTGCTCGGTCGCCGCCCGCCCGAGGCGCGGCGCTGGCATCGCTTCGACGAACTGCTGGTGCCGGCAGACCCGGCCACCGCCACCCAGACCGAACAGCTGCTGGCCGAGCTCTGCTCCGGCGAGCCGGTCCAGGTAGACGTGCTGTTGCCGTTGCTGTCGATGGATGGGCGCGCCTTGATGGTGCATCTGCGTGCGGCCAGCGGCATCGACGAGGCCGGCCGCAACCGCGTGCTGGGCACCCTGCAGGACGTGACGGAGCGCGAGCAGTCGCGACGCCTGCTGCGCGAGCGCGAGGAACAGTTCCGCGAGCTGGTACGAGTACTGCCCGACGGCGTGGTCATCCTCTCCGACGAACACGTGCTGTACGCCAACGCCTGGGCCGCCAGCCTGTTCGGCTATGGCAGCCACACCCTGCTGGGCGAACCCCTGTCAGCACTGGTGGACAGCGCCGATCTGGCCCGCGTGCGCAGCCAATTGCGTGCAGGCCAACCACACCTGGGGCCCGGTCACAGCAGCGTGGTGGCGATGCAGCGCGCGGATGGCCGCAGCTTCCATGCCGGCCTGGCGGTGGGCGAAGTGCGTTATGGCGGACGCGACTGCAAGCTGCTGATCGTGCGCGACCTGAGCGATTCCGAACGCACCCGCACTGCACTGGAAACCAGCAACCGTGAGCTGCAGGCGATGGCCGGCCGACTGTTCTCGCTGCAGGAAGACGAGCGCCGCGCGATCTCGCGCGATCTGCACGACGACATCGGCCAGGCGATCACGGCGATCAAATTGTCCGCCCATGCCGCGCAGGACGAGCACGATCCGCAGCGCCGCGCCGAGGACCTGGCACAGATCGTCAGCCTGGCCGACACCACGGTAGCCAAGCTGCGCGACATCTCCACCCTGCTGCGCCCTCCGCAGCTGGACGCGCTGGGCCTGGAAGCGGCCCTCAGCTGGCAGGCACGGGTGCTGTTCCGTTCTTCGCAGGTGGAGCTGCTGGCCGAGATCGAACCCCTGCCTCATCGCCCCGACAACAGCATCGAACAGGCCTGCTTCCGCATCGCACAGGAGAGCCTGACCAACGTGCTGCGGCACGCACGCGCGAGCCAGGTACACCTGCAACTGCGCGACATCGGCAAGCGCAGCCTGCACCTGCAGATCCGCGACGACGGCGAAGGTTTCGACCCGGACGGTCCGCGCGGGCTGGGCCTGATCGTGATGCGTGAGCGTGCGCAGAGCGTCGGTGGCCATGTGCGGATCGAATCCGCACACGGCGAAGGCACCCTGATCGACGTACACCTCCCCTACCAGGCGGCCAGCATGGCCGCCGTTGAGTCACCGGACTACTGAGCCTATGTGGAATCCCAACCAGCCCCCGGTCAGCATCGATGATGCGCCTGATCGCCTTGGCGCCGGCAACCCCGAGCTGCAGGCGATGGTCGCCGAGGCGGCCTCGGGCGGCACCGCACTGATGTTGATGCACGTGGACATCGACCACTTCGCCTCGGTCAACGAAAACATGAGCGCCGAGGTGGGTGACCAGGCCCTGGTGCTGGTGGCGCAGCGGTTGCAGTCCTACCTGCGTGGTCGCGGCAAGCTGTGGCGCCACGGCAGCGATGAGTTCCTGATCGCAGTGCCACGCACTGCCGACGTGCCATTGCCGGAGGACTTCGCCGAGGAGATCCGCCAGCAGATGGAGCTGCCGCTGTCGGTGCTGCCGTACACCTTGTTCATGACCGGCAAGCTGGGCGTCAGCCTGTGCCCGGACCATGCCAGCAGCACCTCGCGCCTGCTCGATCACGCCGAGGATGCGCTGTACCAGGCGGCCCGCGAAGGCGGCAACGCGGTGCGCATCCACGCCGTGGATACGCCACCGAGCGCGCACAGCGAAAGCATCATCGCCCGCCAGATCGTGGACGCCATTCCCAACGGCGAACTGAAACTGCGTTACCAGCCGCTGGTCAGCGCCCGCGATGGCCACGTGGTCGGCATGGAAGCGCTGCTGCGCTGGCAGTCGCCGACGCTGGGCATGCTGGTGCCGGAGCGCTTCATGCGCACCGCCGAGCGGCTGGGCATCATCGTGCAGATCGGCACCTGGGTGCTGGAAGGCGCACTGAAGCAGGCACGCCTGTGGCGCGACCAGGGCTTCGACGACTTCACCATCGCGGTGAATGTCTCCACCCTGCAGCTGCTGCGGCCCAACTTCTTCGCTGAAGTCATGGGCCTGATCCAGGCCGCGGGCGTGCCGGCACAGATGCTGACACTGGAGATCAACGAAAGCGCGCTCACCAACAACGTCAACTTCGTGCACGAGACGCTGGCCAATCTGCGCAACGAAGGCATCAGCCTGAGCCTGGACAATTTCGGCACCGGTGATTCCAGCCTGAGTGCACTGGTCCGCTACCCGGTGGACAAGCTCAAGATCGATCGCAGCTTCATCAAGAGCGCACCGGCCGGCAACCGCGAGGCCGCCATCGCCCGCGCGATCATCGCCATGGGCCACCAGCTGGGCATGACCGTGATCGCCAACGGTGTGGAATCGCAGGCCCAGCTGGGCTTCCTGCGCCGCAACGACTGCGATGTGTTCCAGGGCTATCTGTTCGGCGAACCGATGTCGGCCGATGCCGCCGGCATGACCCTGCGCCGCCGCTACCTGCGTCCGGAAGCCTTTGCCGAGACCCGTCCCGACCGCACGCTGCTATTGCTGGACGACGAAGAGAACGTACTGCGCTCGCTGGTGCGTCTGTTCCGTCGCGACGGCTACCGCATCCTGGCCGCCGGCAACGTGCGCGATGCGTTCGACCTGCTGGCAATCAATGACGTGCAGGTGATCCTGTCCGACCAGCGCATGAGCGACATGAGCGGCACCGAGTTCCTGGGCCGGGTGAAGATGCTGTACCCGGACACGATCCGCCTGGTGCTGTCCGGTTACACCGATCTGAACACCGTGACCGACGCGATCAACCGCGGTGCGATCTATCGCTTCCTGACCAAGCCGTGGAACGACGACGAGCTGCGCAAGCACATCCACCAGGCGTTCCGCACCTATGAGGAACAGCGCCGCAGCAACGCCGGTCCGGCGCCGGTGGAAAGCGGAGATGGCGGCGAGGATCGCCCATTGCGGTAACGATCCCCTCTGGTAGCGCCGGCCGCTGGCCGGCTGCTCTGGATGTCGGGTTCAATGAGGTTGCCGGCCAGCGGCCGACACTACCCGAAGCGCGAAACCAGGTCGGGGACAAGCCCTGGTAGAGCCGGCCGCTGGCCGGCTGCTCTCGATGCCCGGTCCAATGGGATCGCGGGCCAGCGGCCGGCACTACCTGAAGCGGTCAGCGCGGCTGCTTCACCGGCAGCACCACGCGGAAACGTGAACCCACGCCCGGGGTACTGTCCAGGTCGATGCGGCCGTGGTGCTTGTTGATGATGCTGTAGGAGATCGACAGGCCCAGGCCGGTGCCGCTGCCGACCGGCTTGGTGGTGAAGAACGGATCGAAGATGCGCTGGCGCAGTTCCGGCGAGATGCCGCCGCCGGTGTCTTCAAACTCGACCCATACATGATCGCCATCGACGCCGGTACGCACCGTGATCGTGCCGCGCTCGGCGATGGCGTGGCCGGCGTTGAGCAGCAGATTCATGTAGACCTGGTTCAATTCCGACGGCAGGCACTCCACCAACGGCAACTGGCCGAACTCCCGCACCAGGGTGACCTTGTACTTCAGCTCGTTCCAGATGATGTTGATGGTCGATTCCAGGCCCGCGTGCAGGTCGACCAGCTTCCACGACTCGTCGCGGCCGGAATACGAGAAGTCCTTCAGATCACGCACGATGCGCGTCACCCGCTCGATGCCTTCGCGCGACTCGGCCATCAGCTGCGGCA
Organism: Stenotrophomonas sp. TWI1409; assembly: GCF_039673015.1. Classification (NCBI taxonomy): domain Bacteria; kingdom Pseudomonadati; phylum Pseudomonadota; class Gammaproteobacteria; order Lysobacterales; family Lysobacteraceae; genus Stenotrophomonas; species Stenotrophomonas sp. TWI1409. The sequence continues at coordinate 2,271 of NZ_JBDJKU010000050.1, read as the reverse complement.
GGTCGCGGCTGATGAAATCGATGTCCAGGCGGTCACGGATATCGTCGATCTCCGGGATCAGCGCCTTCGGGTCCGGCGCCCGCAATGCGCGCTCGTAGGCTTCGATCACGGTGAACAGGCTGCGCAGGTACTCCTGCAGGCTGCCCAGGTTGGAGTGCACGTAGCCGATCGGGTTGTTGATCTCGTGCGCGACGCCTGCGGCGAGCTGGCCGATCGAGGCCATCTTCTCCGACTGCAGCAGTTTTTCCTGGGTACCGTTGAGGCGCAGGTAGGCCTGCCGCAGCTCTGCATGGCGCTGCTGCAGTTCGCGTTCGTAGTCTTCCTGGCCTTCGATGTGGCGGAACAATGCCAGGAAGTGGCCCTGGCCCACCGGGCCGTGGTGATACAGATGGGCGATGACCACGCCCTCGCCCAGCGGCAGGCTGCCGTTCCAGTGACCATGCTGGCGCGCCTGTTCCAGCGCATCGGGCGGCAGCAGTTCACGCAGGCGCTGCGGCGGTGGCAGACCGCCGCCCTCACCACTGGCCAGCAGGTTCTGCGCAGCCGGGTTGGCCAGGGCCACCTGCCCGTCTTCGGTGAACAGCAGCAGCCCTTCGCGCAGGCGCTCAAGCAGCGCCTGCAGCACCGGCTGCGGCGGAAGGGGGGCGGTAACCAGGGCGTTGGCAGCGGACACGGCGACTCGGGGCATTCGAACAGGCGCCCAATATACGCGGTCGTGCGGTGGGCTTCAGCCCGCTTGATGGGGTTGTGCGACCGCCGTCGCGTCAGGCGACGGCGAGTGGGCGGCGCGCAGTGACCGTGTGCGCCTGACCCTTGGCATCGTAGGCCGAGGCATCTTCGGTGCGGCCCAGCTGGCGCAGTGCCCAGTTGACCTCGCGGCGGCGGCGCGACAGCAGTACGCCGTTGGCACGGTTGCGCTCGGCCAGTTCCTGCAGCTGTTCACCCTCGCCCACCGGCGGCGCGCCTTCCAGCGCACGCAGCGCCTCCAGCTTGGCACCGGTGGCCCGGATCAGGGCGTGCACGTCGTGCTCGACCAGGGCCTGGCGTTCAACGTCCAGGGCCTGGGCAAGACGCTGCAGCGGCTCGCTCATCGCCGCAGTCATCCGTGCAGCTGCTGGTCCAGCTCGAGCATGCGCGATGCGATCGCGTCCGGATTGATCTTGTAGGTGCCGTTCTGCAGTGACTCGCGCACCGCAGCCACGCGCTGGGCGTCGATTGCCGGGGCGGTGGTCAGCTCACGCTCGATGGCCTGCAGATTGGTGGCCTCGCCGGTCAGGCGCAGGCTGTCGGCCGCTTCGACCGGGCGCGCCGCCGCATCGGTGCTGACGCCGGGCTTGTTGGCCGGGGTCGTCACGCTGCGCAGTGCCTGGGGGACCTGCAGGTTGCCGTCGATTTTCTGGCTCATGGGGTGTCCTGGAGTTGCCGTTCACAAGGGATAACGGCCGCAGGGCCGTGATCTTTAGGGATATTTTGCGGTAAATCAACGCGCCACGATTACGTCACCGGCGGCATCGACCGTGCCCTGCACGATCCGCCGCGAGGACAGGTTCTCCACCGAGACCCGTTCGTTTTCACCGGCATCGCCCATCGCACGGCCTGCAATACGGACCTCGACCGAGCCGCGACGCGAAACCAGGGCCACGTTGTCTCCTCGCTTGATGAGACGCTGCACCACCAGATCGTTGTTCGACAGCAGGGCTCCGGCCTGCAACGGACGGCGGGCGATGCGGCCGATCGCTGCATTCGGATCGGCCAGCACCGCACCGGCAATCCGGGCGGCGTCACGCTGGGCAGTGGTGATATCGGCGGCGGTGAGGGTTTCTCCAGTACCGATTCCACGGTTGAGCACCAGCACGGTCTGGTTGCGCCGCACCTTTACTGGTACGAACAGGCGCCACCCGCCGGCATCGGGGCAGCTGACTTCAACCGTGGTGTTGGCGGTGGGCTGCACCTGCAGCGCGCCACCACACCTGGGCAAGCGCAGCGCATCGGCCACCTGGGCCTCACCCTCGCTGCCGGCCGGCAGCGTCGACAACGCGGCGGTACGGATACTGGCCACCGGCTGCCAGTCGGCGGCAACCGCCCACGGCGAGGCTAGGGCCAGCGCGATGGCGAAGAGCGATGTGACCCGGCGCATGGCGCCTCCTGTCGAAGGGATCTGGCCCAGGTGCGTGCAAGGGGTGTGCCAGATCGACGGAGCGGCTTCTGTAGAGTAGGGGCAGACGAGGAAGGGACAACGGAGACGCGAACTATAGGAAAGAGAATGAGAAA